>JAFWRL010000213.1 GCA_017520105.1 Fibrobacter sp. | reverse complement strand
TGTCGGAACACGCCACCACAAAAGCCGATGCCAAGGCAAAAGCAGCAGCCTGAACAAACACACCCTTGATGAACCCAAACATTCTCTTCCTCACTTTTCCAACTCCTCTTCATCTTCAATTTTTTCTTTGCAATCAAACCGTTCGCTCAGCGGAAAGAACTGCAAGTTCAAGCGATAGACTTGTTCCGTCTCATCGTCTTCGCTGGCAATCGCCACAACGCGGCGGCGGAAATCCGCAATTTCCTTGCGGATCCGTTCGTAAGCCTGACGCGTGATTCCCATGGTCACGCCCGACATGTCGCGTTCCGAAAGCGGCAAGTCCAAAGCCTTCACCGCGAACTCTCCCATCTGGCGTTGCATATTGCGAGCCGCCACGGGCACCGCGTCCACAGGCCCCATCGAAAGCGACTTGTCCGTTTGGCTGTAGTTTCCGTTTTTGTCCTTCTTCAAGAGGCCAGACTTCACCAAAAAATCGAGCGTTTCGGAAACTTCCGCTGCCGAAATCTTTTGTTTGCAAACATGCGCCATTTCGAGCGGTTTCGCCCCCGGCATGTGCGGAGCAAGTTCACGCAGCACGGGATTCTTCCACGACTTGAAATAATCAAACTCTTCGTTCCCGAGTACACGCACCTTGTGCGCCCTCGCCAAAGCACAGCGATCTTCGAACGCGGCACGCTTCGCCTCGTCCCCCTTCGCATGGGCATACGAAACCATCAACACAAAGTACGTCTGTTCGAACCCGACAAGACCCATCGCCGTAGCGACCGAGCCAGCGGCATTTATGCTCAGATTTTTCTTCCCCTCGCAAACATATTTCAAGTAAACCGCCGACGAAAAACCGGCATCGCGAGCAAAATCGCGCCACGTAAACGCAGAGCTGCGCTTGCGTTCATCGTAGTAATCCTGGATGAACTTGCGATAATCCGTGTATTCGACGATTTCCTTCATGTACCCAAATATAGGTATTTTCGAATTATTTGGAATACAAAAATAGCGTTTTTAGCCAGATTTTACCATTTTTAGCTATTTTTGCAAATTTTAGAAATTCAGAACACAAAACAAGTATTCCAGGAATACAAAACCTAGAACGCGGCAACAGAAAACGGCCTCTATTGACATTTCATTTTACTTTTAGTATATTACTAAAAGTAAAATACCAAAGGTATAGTGAGGCTATAATGATAAACCCGTTTTTGTTGGAACCATACACATCAAAGGAACTGTTCTGCGACCGCGAACAGGAACTGAATGATATAACATCGTTTCTAAAAAACGGCTCCAACGTGACGCTTATTTCACCAAGACGTTACGGAAAAACGGGCCTCATTTTCAGGACTTTCGACGACCTTCGCGAGAAAAATTTCATATGCATATATGCCGATATTTTCTCGGCACAAAATTTGGATGACTTTATCAAAATTTTATCCGAAGCCGTTGTAAGCAACCTCGCAAGTGATTCTTTGATAAAAAAATTCTTCAACGCCCTCAAGAACGCAAGACCCCTGCTCAGCTATGACCCCATTTCCGGAAATCCGCAGGTCACGCTATCATTCCTGACAGATTCGCAAAAACAACCGACACTAAAATCCATTTTCGACTTCCTCGAAAAGCAAGGAAAGCAAATCGTTTTCGCCATTGACGAATTCCAGCAAATCAGGGAATTTAAAGAAACAAACGTCGAAGCACTACTGCGAACATACATCCAACAGTTACACCACGTGAAGTTTATTTTCAGCGGAAGCAAAAAGCATTTGATGGCCGACATGTTCACGAACGCAAAGCAACCTTTCTACGAAAGTTCCAGAACTGTCTATATCGACCGCATCGAATTAGAAAAATACAAAGAGTTCATTACGGGACTTTTCAAAAAAGCCGGAAAAACCATTGACGAGGACGCCGTTGATTTTATCTTGGACTGGACAAAACGGCACACCTATTACACGCAGTTCGTGTGCAATCAGATATTTGCAGATTCCGCAGCTAAAGTTTCTTTGGAAGACGTAAAAGTCAAGGTTTCGAGAATCATGCGATTTGAGATTCCAAACTTCATCGAACGACGCAATCTGATTACAGAAAAGCAGTGGAAATACCTTGTCGCCGTTGCAAAAGAAGGCGAAGTCAAAAAGCCGACCGCCGCCGATTTTTTGATAAAGTATAAAATCGGAAATGCCGCAACAGCGAAGAAAATCCTGACCGCCCTTGTCGAAAAGGAATTGCTATTAGAACAAAGCGATTTAAGCGGAAAATCCTACAGCGTCTATAACGTATTCATGTCCCGCTGGATGGAAACGCTTTAAAAGCAAAAAGCCCCGCCGGACCCAGCGAGACTTCTTTTCTCTTCAACATACACTTTAACGCAATTATTTCTTTTTATACTGCGTGTGAATTATTATAGAATAGCCGTATACAAATATGTTCAAAGTATTACCCGCCATCGCCGAAGCGGCACGCATTCCTGCACCCACATGGACATCAACTTCATACTTTGCCATTTCGGCTTCTTTTTCGTACAAATGGCGTAAAATAATTCCGTTTTTCGTCACGATATGATCGGAATATTCCTCAGTATCATACGCATTTTCGGCAACCGTATCCGATTTCACATACGTAAAGCCATTTTCAAGCAGCACTTTTCTAAAAACTTCTAGGCTATCCCCAGCAGCATCCTCTTTTGACTGGTCCATGAGAATCGTGCTAAAGGTTTGCATCTGAACCCATGCCGTATCCGTCTTATGATGAGCCGTCCAAACTGTTGTAAGAGAGTCATCATCCCAAGCCTCTAGACTTTTCGATGATAGATATTCTGCTGCAAAGTCAAATTCTTCTGACAATTTATCGAAACGAAGCGAGCTATAATCAGTCGTCGGCATTTCCTCGAAGCCGTCTTTTAGCACCACGGCCTTCACCTTGAAGAAATAACTGGAGCCAAACATAATGCCCATGCCCAATTCCTTCGTAATGGAAATCTTGTAGACAACGTTTTCTTTTTCCAGCGAATAAACATACGACAGCGTATCGCACCTCACTTTATCCAAGGAATCATTATTTATGGCGCCTTCAAAAGCGAACCCACGCTTCCCCATCAGTTTCACCAGCGCACTCGCAACGGAATCCCGTCTTTCACGGTTGCCATCCAGCTGTATCGGGGAGGTGAGGAACCACACTTCCTGCTTACCCTCGCCAAAAGTTCTGTAGCCAGTGAACGAATATGTCGAATCGAAGAAATCGAGATCCGCAGGAAGAGGCGGAATCGTATCTTCGGGTTCACTCGAAGACGAGCGGACAAACGGATCGTAGAGAGAACTCGATGACTCTCCGCCAGAGCTACTGGATCCGACCGTTCCGTTCCAAGACGACGAGCTGGCAGGAGGTTCATCGCCCGGAATATGCCAGCGTCCCTTTTCGCACACAAAGTATTCGTTATATAGTTTGCTCAACTTGTTCACGTTGCGCTTGGTCTCGTTTTCGCGTTTCGCGTTGCAAACGCCGAGACCGTAATTATTCCACCAGAAGTTCGTCACGTACTTTTCAAATGCGGGAACGGAATCCGCGTACTTCCAATTTTCAACATTCCTGCGGATATTCGCAAGCGTTCCCTTCAAATCCACATCGCACGCCCAGTCCGCAATTGCAGTCTTTGTATCGGCATCGTCCCAACTGCCGCCTTCTGCAAGCGCGATGCTGAACTCGCCCATACGTTCGGTAAGCCCCGCCACATCGACATAGCTCTGCATCAAAACGCTCACCGCCAAGAGTGCCGCGTTGCCATCGCCCGATTCGAAGATGTTCAAGTCTTCGGATTCCGCAAAATCGCCATCAATGCCAAAGGATGAAAGGATTTCTTTTTCAGCCTGTTCTTTTGCTTCCGCAATGGACTTTTTCTTCTCGGTCACCAAGTACATCACGCGCTCGTATTCCAGATGCGTAAGCAAGTTGATGTTCACCGTCTTGCGGTTGCTCAAATCTGTCAGAGCACGAAGTGTGACCGTTCCCGAAGATTTCTTGCCGGAGATTTCGTCGCGGTAATAGCCCGAGGCCTCAAGAATCGCATACTGCGATTGCAAATTGATATCCTTGATGGCGAAGTCGCCCTTGTCGCTCTTGATGGTACCCTTGAAGCTCTTGCCCGTCTGCTTGAGCGTAACGCCGTCCAATTCCTGCACCGTCACGGCAGAACCCGTCACGAACGGGCCCTTCTGCGAAACGCCAACTACTTCCCAGTCTACGACAGCGGTAACGCCAGCATCGCCCGAAGCGCCACCTGCAACGTTGTCACCGGAACACGCCGCCAAAAGCGACATTGCGGCAAACGCCGAAGCATACACAAAGCCGCTCTTGAAAAATTTGCACACGTTTTTCATTTTCTCTCTTCCTTATTCAAAACTGTTTCTCTTTTATTTTTCAAGTGTTCGCTCATCGGGAACAACTGCACGTTTAAGCGATACACGCAATCCGTTTCATTTTCTTCGGTAGCAATCGCCACAACGCGTCGGTAGAACTCATCTACTTCCTTTTTAATTCGTTCGTAAGCGCGATGCGTAAGGCCAAGCGTGTACCCCGACATTACGCGTTCCGAAAGCGGCAAGTCAAGCGACTGGATTGCAAATTGATA
>JAFWRL010000022.1 GCA_017520105.1 Fibrobacter sp. | reverse complement strand
GCGAGGCGCTCGCGAAGCTCGTGGCTGATGCAAACCATCCGAGCGTGATTGCCCCCAACATGGCAAAGCAGATTGTCGCCTTCCAGATGATGATTGAATTCTTGGCCAAGGAATTCCCGACGGCGTTCAGCGGCTATAAGCTCTCCGTGGTCGAAAGCCACCAGAAGACCAAGGCCGACACCAGCGGTACGGCAAAGGCCGTGGTGAGCGACTTCCAGAAGATGGGCTTCGATTTCTCCGTCGATGACATCGAGAAGGTCCGCAACGAAAAAGAACAGATGGAACGCATGCACGTGCCCGAGGAATACCTCGGCGGTCACGCCTTCCACACCTACAGCCTCGACAGCGCCGACGGTACGGTGCATTTCGAGTTCCAGCACAACGTGTGCGGCCGTAAGATTTACGCCGAGGGCACCGTTGACGCCGTGAACTTCCTCGCCGAACAGCTTGCTGCCGGCACCGCCAAACCCTTCAACATGATGGACGTGTTACGCTCCGGCAAGATGAGATAAACAAGTAGACAGTAGACGGTAGGAAGTAGACAGTAATAGTTCCCTTCCTACTTCCTACTTCCAACTTCCTACTGCAAATGCGTTCCTATATCCTCCGCCGCCTGCTCTTGATGATTCCGACTTTAATCGGGATTTCGTTGGTATGCTTTATCCTGATTCAGCTCTTGCCGGGCGGTCCGGTCGAGGAGCTGATTTCTCGTGCACAGCAGGCCGCGTCGATGAAGGGCGGGGTAGATGCGTCCAAGGCGCTCTCGCCAGACCAAATTGCGCAAATCCAGGCGTACTTCGGCTTTGACCAGCCCGCGTGGAAGCGTTACCTCACGTGGCTTTGGAACGTATTGCATTTGAATCTCGGTGAAAGCTATACGTACGGACTCCCGGTGTGGGACGTGATTGTAAGCCGCTTCCCGATTTCCTTGTTCTTTGGCGTGACTTCGTTCTTCTTGAGTTACCTTATCTGCATTCCGCTGGGACTTTGGAAGGCGGTGCATCACGGCAGCAAGCTCGATTCAATTTCGTCGGGATTTATTTTTTCGGGCTACGTGATGCCGGGGTATGCTCTTGGCATTTTGCTTATCATTTTCCTTGCGGGCGGTTCATACTTGGACATTTTCCCGCTGGGCGGTCTCACGAGCGACGACTTCGAGGATTTTACGTTCTTTGGCAAGGTGTTTGATTTGGCTCAACATCTGGCGCTCCCGATTTTCTGCTACATGATTAGCGAGTTTGCGTTCCTCACGTTCCTCATGAAAAACTCTGCGCTGGAGGAATTGGGCCGCGATTACATGCGCACCGCATTGGCAAAAGGCTTGAACTTCAATCAAGCACTTGTTCGCCATGCGCTCCGCAACGCACTTATCCCGATTGCCACGCGCCTTTCCGAAATTTGTACGCTCATGTTCGCGGGCGCGCTCCTTATCGAGAAAGTCTTCGATATCGATGGCATGGGGCTTTTGTACTACAATTCCATGGTCAACCGTGACTACAACGTGGTCATGGGTATCATTTTCCTCAGCAGCCTCATGGCAATGGTGGGCCGTCTCTTCAGCGATATCCTCTATACGGTTGTCGATCCAAGAATCAAGTTTTCGTAAGCTGTAAACAGTGATTAGTGGTTAGTAAGCAGTGGTTAGTGTGCAGGAACGTAAAAGGAACGTTCTTATAGCAATTCTAACCACTAACCACCAACCACTAACTACTTTCTACTAAATTTTCTTTGTCACTTTCCTCTTTCTTTAAGTATATTAAAAGTATGCAGAACGAACCTATTCAAATTTCTCCCGTAATTCACGAATACCTTGTCTCTCATGGTTATTCAGAAAGTTTTTTGATATCTCCCATTGCTGGTGCCGGCTCGGGCAGGCGTTATTTCCGTATTGCCGAGGGCAATAAAAAATGTGTGCTGCAAGTCAGTGCCGAAGTGAATGAAGATTTCAAGCATTTTGTCGAATATTCTAAAACGTTCAGGGATTACGGCTTGCCGGTTCCGCGAGTTTTTTGCGTCGATGAGAGTACGTGCCAGATTTTGCAGGAAGATTTGGGTAAAAGAACGCTTTTGGACGAAGCTTTCTCTAACGGGAGCAAGGTGCTTTCGGGTAGCGTCCGCATCCTTTATCCAGAAGTAATCGATGCGCTTATCCAGTGGCAAAATGCAAGCCATCCGTTGTTCAGCCATCATACCGAAATTTGGCTCCGCCGTTTTGACTTTGCCGCCCTCAAGTGGGAAACGGAATACTTTACCGAAAACTATTTGAAAAAGTTCAAGGGCATTACGGAAATCCCGGAATCCGTGCGCCATTTCTATTCGTTGATTGCCGTTTCTGTCGAAGCGCAGACAAAAGTTTTGATGCACCGTGATTTCCAGAGCCAGAACATCATGATTCGCTCGAATTCCGAAGTGGCCTTTGTCGATTACCAGGGGGCACGTCGCGGTTCGATGTTCTACGATATTGCATCGCTCTTGTGGGACCCTTACGTGAATCTGCCTTTGCCGATGATTAAGGATTTCTTTGAGTATTGGCGCAACCAGTACCGCGGGACGAGAATTTATACGAAGGACGATGCGTGGGAAGGATTTGTCCATGCCAGTCTGCAACGATTGATGCAAGCGCTCGGTGCTTATTGCTTCCTCTCGCAGACAAAAAAAATTCAAAAGTTCGAACAATATATTGAACCCGGCAAGGCTAAGCTCCGCGAACTGTTTGGTGAATTCAAGCTCATTGCGAAGGCGACTGACCCGGAAGTATTCAAGTTCATGGATTGGGCGTTACAGTAATGGAACCCATCTATACGCGTATTTATACGCAACCCGTTGAATTCAATCGCGCCTTGGGGTTTGCCTACGACGCTCTTGTTCATGGTCCTTATCCGTTTGATGCCTTGGCTGCATGGAAAGGGCTTTCGGAGCGTGTTGCCCAAGGGATTTATATGGGGCAGGGGCTTCTGCTTCCGCATACGCGTGTTCCCGGTTTAAAAGGACCGCTGATGGCTTTCGTCGTTTGCAAGGAAGGCTTTACCGGTGTGAAAACGCGTAACGAAGAATTGGCACAGTTCATGTGCATGCTTCTTTCTCCGGCGGAATCGGCAATGGCGCATACTGTCGCGATTTCAAATGTCGCAAAGCTTTTACTGAACCCAGAATGGAAAGAAAAAGTCCTCGCCGCAACCGACGAGGATGAATTAAAGAAATTGTTCTAAAAAGAATCGTCATTCTGAGTCCTTTAGGACGAAGAATCCAGTGATGTTTGTCCTGGATCCTTCCCTTTACAGGGTCAGGATGACGAACATCCTTCCTACTTCCTACTGTCTACTTCTAACTAGTAGACTACCACTGCACGCTGCCGACGGCGTAAGCGCGGTAGCCTTCGTAGTCCCCGAAGAACCGTGTATAGCTGCATCTGAAGCTGAACCAGTCCCACGGAGTTACAGCCAAATTAAACCCGAGTTCCTTGTAGCGGAGCGTTGTCATTTCGTTCAGGAACTTCTTGTCCATGGCGCTTTCGGGCGTATGGATGTCGTTGATGTGCCCGCCGAATGCGGTGTCTTTGGCAACGGCTCCAAGGAATAGTGTCGCTTTGAGGAATTCGTATGTGGCGCTTACTTCGGTGTGGAGTTCCTGACTGTTCGGGCCGAGGTCGCTACCGAGGCTCTGGGCGTAACTTGCGTAAGTGTATGCGCGTCCTTTATGGTGCGTATAGACCCAAGGTTCAATGCGCGTGTATTCGAACATCCAACCAAGTGTCGTGGGGCCCAAGACGATGTTGTCGCGTGCAACGCCGAGAGTGGTTGCCCATTTGTTGCCCCACCAGCTATCGTCGAACATGCTCGTGAGCGATTTCATGTCGTCCCACATGAGTTCGCCGTAAAATTCCCAGTTCGGGATTGTCTTGACGCTCAAATCGAATGCAAGCGAGATATTGTCCTGGTCGCCTTGCAGATGCTCCTGAAAAACAAACGGGATAAACGGGATGGCGTATGCCCATTCGAATTCGCGCTCGGTGCTGTCGCTGTCCGGATTCGGGTTAGAGCCTGCGGGTTCGATGGTGGAGCCGTAAAGTGCTGTTTCGGAAATGCCGAACGTGATATCCTTGGGGAGATTCAAGTTGAGGCGGTGGGCATGGAAATATTTGCCAAAGTTTTTCTTCTCGTAGATTTTTGCGGCGTATTGCGTATATTCTATCGGGCCAAGCGTGAACTGGTAGCCGAAATAAGGTGTCGGGGCGGCATCGGGGATGCGGCTAGAGCTGTCCTGCCACGGACGGTAGAAGTTCCGTTCGCCACGCAATATAACGTGGTTACGGCGTGCGGGCCCCCATTCCAAAAAATTAAAGCCGGCGAGGAGTTTTACGGGTTTTAGGTCGTAGCTTACGTTTGCGGCGAACAGGTCCCAGGTACGCTTGTTTTCGCTCTGCTTGTTGTAAGGGAGACCTTCGTCGGGATTGTAATAGTTGAAGTTGATGTAGCGGTTTGTGTGGTCCGTGTTTATTTTTACGCGTGCGTCGAAGTGGAATGCGTCCGTGAATTTTCCGTTGGCAAAAAGCCTGACGGACATGGAATTGTCGTAATGCGTTTTCGCGTTCGTGAGGTTTGTTACCACAACGGAATCCAAAAGCTGAGCGCCAATGTTCAGCTCTTTTGAGTGGGCGGAATCCGAGAACGTGATATGATGTGGCATGTTCTCGACTGCTGCCGCATGGGCGAGCGCAGTTCCAACGACAATGCTAAGGACAAATCGCGAGGTCGATTGCCGCGGTTGCATTACTTGACTTCCTTGTCTTTTTTCCAAACGCCGATGAGGCTCTTGTTCTTGCGGAAGGCGAGCCAGAGAGTGGGCCAGATGAGGATAAGGTCGCGGATGAGACTTGTCCAAGCTTCTGCCTTGTCGTGGGCGTTTCCGTCGTCGAGTTCAAAGCAACCGCAGGTGATGCCGAGGTCGTTCCACAGCGCCCAGGCGAGCGCGATGATGAAACTCACGAACATCCAGAAGATAGCGAATGAAGATTCCTTGACGAATGGCGAGAAAATCATCGCAAGCCCGAACCAGAATTCAAATTGCGGATAGACAAGCGCAAAGAAGTTGTTCACGAAGTCGATGTGCAGCGCCGAGAAGAACTGGTACTGCGCGACGAGCGTTGCGAACTGGTGCGGGTCCTGGATTTTGAAAATCGAGGCGAAAATGAACATGCCGCCGATACCGATACGGCAGAGCGTTTCGAGAGCACGGATGGCAAAATCCCGCTGGATTTTGAGGGCGGGGAAGATGAGTGCACATGCGATGATGACAGCGCCCACGCCAACGTGGATGTTGTAGCGGTAAGCCTTCGGCCATTTGTCTAGCAGCCATTCATGGTCCGTGAACGTGAGGAACGTTTCAGGGAAACTGATTTCGGCAACGCCGACAGCCACAAAGAATGTCGCTAAGAGGAGGAGAACGCCCGAAATGATGGTCTTCTTGAGATTCTGCTTTTCAAAACAATCGATCATGGTCGCTCCTTACAGAATGTCTGCCGGTTTTTCGAGGATTTCTTGAGAGCCAATCCAATCGACGGACTTGGAGTCTTCGACGCGGATGTTGTTGATGATGGCAAGGACGATGCAGAATGCCGCGATGCCGAGCAGGACAATCCAATTTAAGGATTTCAGATAGATGAGAGCATTGTTTTTAAATTTTTCAAAGAATTCTTTCATGTTGTTCAATATACAAAAATGACGAACGTCATCCTGAACGAATGTGAATGATCCAGTCAATTATTTCGTCATCCTGAGGAGCGTAGGGACGAAGGCTCCAGTGAATTATTCCGTCATCCTGAGGAGCGTAGGGACGAAGGATCCAGTGAAGTTTATGATATGAAAAAAGCCCTGCTAAAGCAGGGGCTTCGTATGGAAAAGGTGTTCCCGTCTAGCGTAAGAGCCGAGCGGTCGCTCAGTGAGCCATAAGCGACTCGTCTTAACGAGCCGTGTTGGCGAGAGCGAGGCGAAGACGGAGGTTCTGTTTTGCGACAGAGCCGAGCGGTCTTTTAATGAATACCGTTGCCGTCGGCGATGTCGCAGGTCACGGGCTTGCCGTTCACTTCGAGAGCTGTTTCGCCGCAGAACACAGCGCCACCCTTTGCGGTGAGAGCAATTTTTTCGAAGTCCTTGACCTTGAGTTCGCGCGGTTCGCTTGGGGCAACACCCTTGAAGAGGGCGCGGTCACCGGGCTTGGCATCTTCCGGGACGCTCACGAGGCGGCAAGTGTGGGCTTCGGCGTCGAGGTCGCCAGCAAAGAGCATGCCCTGGCTCATGATGCCACGGAGGGCGCTCGGCTTGAGGTTTGCGAACAAGAGAATCTTGCGATCCTGGAGTTCGTTTGCCTGATAGCTGTTCTTGAGGCCGCTGCAAATGGTGCGAAGTTCGCCTTCGCCGGCATCGACCTTGAGAACGTACAAACTGCTGGCGTCCGGATGGTCGGCGACTTCCTTAATTTGTGCAACACGGAGGTCCATAGCGGCCGGAACATCTGCTGCCATAAGCGGCTTGTTCTGCTTCGGTTTGGCCTGCTGCGGTTCAGCCTTCTTGACTTCTTCTTCGATACGCGGGAAAAGCGGCTTGCCTTCGCCGAACTTTTCGCCACCCTTGAGGATACCCCACACGAGGTCGTTCTGATCGGTGAACTTGCTGCCGATCATGGCGAGACCTTCTTCGCTCTTACCCGGAATGACCGGCCAAAGGAGGCAAAGCGAGAGACGCACGGCTTCGGCAGAAATGTAAAGCACCGTTGCAAGTTCGTCGCGGTTTGCCGGATCCTTAGCGAGTTTCCACGGAGCCTTGATTTCGAGGTAGCGGTTGATGCTACGGACGAGCGTCATGATTTCTTCGACGACCTGCGAGAGCTTGACCTGCGGAACCCATTCCATCACGTTCGTGCGGACGCGGTTCGCAATTGTAATCACTTCGTTGGCGGCATCGTCGAGAGCGTTCGGTGTCGGGAGCTTGCCTTCGAAGTTCGTGAGCACCAAACGGTGCACGCGGTTCAGCACGTTACCGAGGTCGTTCGCGAGGTCGCTGTTGATGCGGCGGACAAAGCCGTCGTGCGTGAAGTTAGCGTCCTGACCGACGACCATTTCGCGGGCGAGGAAATAGCGGAACGCGTCGATGCCGTACTTTTCCATGTAGTCCATCGGGTTCACGACGTTACCAGCGGACTTGCTCATCTTTTCGCCGCCGTTCACGAGCCACCAGCCGTGGGCGAGGATATGCTGCGGAAGCGGGATGTCGAGCGCCATGAGCATGGTCGGCCAATAGACGCTGTGGGTCGTCAAAATGTCCTTGCCGATGAGGTGGTAAGTGGCAGGCCAAATCGGTGTGCCATCGGCATAAGTCTTGTGGAATGCGGTCGAAGCGCTCACGTAGTTGAGGAGTGCGTCGAACCAAACGTAAGTCACGTAGTCCGGGTCGAACGGCAGCGGAATGCCCCAGCTCAAGCGAATCTTCGGACGGCTGATGCAGAGGTCGTTCAGCGGCTGGCGCAAGAACCCGCGGATTTCGTTCCAGCGGTAGTCCGGCACAATCCAGTCCTTGTGGCTTTCCAAGAAGTCAATCAACTTCTGCTGGTAAGAACCCATCTTGAAGAAGTAGTTCTTTTCCTTGAGCCATTCCACCGGGCGGTGGCTGATGGGGTCGCACTTGTTTTCGTCGAGTTCGTCTTCGCTGAAGAATCGTTCTTCGCCGACGGAGTACCAGCCTTCGTATTCCTTCGAGTAAATTTCGCCCTTGTCCCAAAGCTTCTGCAAGCATTCCTGCACGTAAGCCTTG
>JAFWRL010000021.1 GCA_017520105.1 Fibrobacter sp. | reverse complement strand
GCTCCGCGTTGCAGCAAGGCATGCCCGGACTGCAAGAAGAATACCCAGAATCTCCGCATTGTCGGCGATCGTGACGTGAGGTGCGATTATGCAAAGTGATAAGCCCATTGTTTTTTCTGCCAAGCGCATCAGTAAGGACTTCGGTGCCGGCAAGAACTTGAAGACTGCCGTTAAGGACGTTTCTTTCGATATCTACGACGAAGAATTTATCTCCATCGTGGGTGGTTCCGGTTGCGGCAAGTCCGTGCTCGCCAAGATCATGCTCGGCCTCTACCAGCCGACTCGCGGCCAGTTCCTCTATCGCGACAAGCCCATCAAGAACCTGAAGGACCACTGGAACGAAGTTCAGTCTGTGTTCCAGGACCCGTTCGGCTGCTTCAACCAGTTCTTCACCATCCGTAGCCAGCTCGAAGACGCTCTCAACATCCTCAAGGACAAGCCGTCCAAGGAAGAAGTCCGTCGCCGCGTTGACGAAGGTCTCATGGCTGTGAACGTTACCCCGGCTGATATCGAAGGCAAGTATCCGTTCGAACTCTCCGGTGGCCAGATGCAGCGTATGCTTCTCGCCCGTATCTTCGCACTCCGTCCGAAGGTCCTTATCGCTGACGAAGCTACCTCCATGGTGGACGCCTGCGTTCGTGCAAACATCCTCGATTACCTCCGCAAGTTGAAAGACGAGCTGAAGATGACCGTGGTGTTCGTGACCCACGATATCGGTCTTGCAAACTACGTTTCTGACCGTATCTTCATCATGCACGACGGTAAGATCGTGAACCAAGGTACTCCTGCTGAAGTGCTCGACAACACGAACGAACCGCACACGCTCCGCTTGCTCGACGACATCCCGGAAGTCCACAAGACTGAATGGATCAAGAACAGCCATCGTAGCAAGAAGTAACACAATTTGTCATGCCGGACTTGTTCCGGCATCGCCAATTGTGTCATCCTATGCGAACTGTCATCCCGGCCTTGTGTCGGGATCAGTTGTTTATAACAGGTCCCGCAACTATTAGAAAAGCCGCAGCAATTCCGCTGCGGTTTTTTGTTTGTGTAACCTAGATGTACGTTTTTTAGAAATATGTAAATGTAAAAATCTTTTTATGGACAATTTATCCATGACTACGAAGCGGTGCGTGTGTTTTTTCTCACGGTCGAAATTATTTTAATTTGTATTGAGTAGTCTGGTGCTGAGGTGTTTGGTAAAAAGGAGTGCGAATGATTACCAAAACACCAAAACTGTTGGGCGCCGCTTGTCTTCTAGCATTCTGCGGCTCAGCATCAGCTTACACCATAACGGGAACCGTTTCCGACGACCAGGGCAAGGCCCTCAAGGGTGTCGCGGTGAGCCTCCTCAAGGAAGGCAAGAATGCCACGACGGATCGTCAGGGCAAGTTCACAATTCACGAAGACGAGATAACAACACCGCCTGCGGATTCGCCGGGTGTCGCTATTCATCCTGCTTTCAGAAATTCCGTCGGGTACATCAGCATTAACAACGGTATTCTATCTTATTCCCAGAGCAGTACTTCGCCAGTGCAGGTGAAAATTTACAACTCTCTCGGAAACCAGGTTTTCAAAAAGTTTTTGCAGGGATCGGGGACGTATGATTTGAGCAAGGGCATCGAAGCTCGTGGCACGTATTTTGCTCAAGTTTCTGTAGGCAATGCCAAGCAGAACTTCAAGTTCACGACGGACAGGGGCTTCAGCAGTTCCATCGGCTCGCGGGCAAGCGGAAACGCCCTCATGAAGGAAGCCGAGAAGGGCGAAGCGCTCCGCTTTGTTGCAGAAGGCTATGACACGCTCACCGTTCCGCTGGGCACGCTCGATACGACTGTCGATGTGAAGCTCACGAAAATTGCCACGGAACAGACTTACGCATTTGGCTATCCGCTGAAGAACGAGCCTACGCCGAGCAAGGGCTGCGGCAAGGACAACACGCTCAAGAATTACTTCAAGTTCAAGGGCGGTGGAATCGAGCACGAAGTTTATCTTGACCTCCCTGAAAATTACGACAAGAACAAGCCTTACCGTTTGGTGTTCGGTATGCACTGCATGGGCGGTTCAGCTCAGAACGTCGCAAAGAACGAACATTATTACGGCTATCGCGACAAGGATAAAAAGAATACGATTTTCGTGGCCCCGCATGGTTACACGGACCAGATGCCATGGCGCTGCGGTGACAACAAGGACCACCTCTTCTTTGACGAAATCCTCACTTACCTGAACGAGAACCTCTGCGTCGATACGTCGCGCGTGTTCTCCTCCGGCTTTAGCTTTGGCGCCATGTACTCGAACTCGCTTGCTCAAACGT
>JAFWRL010000212.1 GCA_017520105.1 Fibrobacter sp. | reverse complement strand
GGAATCTGCAGAGACTTCTATTGACGGATGGACATTCCGTGGCACTTGGAAATACAAGAAGTGGGGCCCGAAACAGGAGGATAGCCCGGAAAATTATGACTCGGAAACCGGCAATGCTTACGGCTTTTCTGCAAGTAAAACCGATGACGATAAAATTAAGGTAGGCGATTTCGTCAGGGTCGGCGAAGGCGCCTCGATTCGTCCGATGCGTGCCTACCTAGTGAAGGATGAAGCAAAGGCGGAGTTGGCTCGTGCGAACGGCGCTTACGTCAAGCGTCCTTCTGTTGTCCAAGAGGAACTGCCCGAAATCATGAGCATCGTCATCGACAACGGAATCGATAATGGCGAACAGACGACGGTCATCGGCCACTTCAACACGCGTACGGGCGAAATTCGCATGAACCGCGTTGCGACAGACCGTGTGTTCGACATCAAGGGCCGTAATGTTGGCAACAAGGCCAACAAAGCCCGCGGCGCGTATTACGGCAAGAAAGTGAAGTAGTAATCGCGTAAGGTGATCCCGGAATAAATCCGGGATGACTGCAAACGCCTTGTCACCCCGTGCTCCGTCACGGGGTCAGTTTTTTACATAGAACAACCGATGCCGGCATTGAGGCCGGCATGACAGCAAACGCTTTGTCACCCCGTGCATCGTCACGGGGCCAGTTGTGTTAAACGGTTGCGATGATGGCGTTTAGGCTAAGGCCGCCGTGGCTTGTTTCGATGATTTTGGCAGAGGGGTTGTGTTCCGGCGAAATTGCCGGGCATTCGCGTAACAGGTTCGTTGTGCAGGTGTATTTGCCGCCTTCTCGGGTGTCGTCTTTTGGTGCGAGGATGGCGACGGTAAGGCGCTTGTTGAATGCGGCTAGGCCGTTCGCGAGTTCTGTCAGTTTCTTCCCGATTTTTGTATAAAGTCTTGGGGCGTCGAAGTCGAGGCGCTTGCCGTAGGGCGGGTTCAGAACGAGAACGGGCGAGGCGTCGCCGCAGGCATCGGCGATTTCTTTGGCGGTGTAAGTGAAGAAGTCGCGGATTTTCGGGTCGATGGCGTTCGGTGCAATGCTTGCGAGCGGTGAACATTCGATGTTGTGTTTGATGATGTTTACCGCTCGTTCTGAAATGTCGCTTGTAATGATTTTAGCGATTGTTGCGAATGTTTTGCAAGACTCTGCTGGTTCCTTCGTTTCACTTAGGGTGACGCTTCGCGTTATAAAATTCCAGGTGGCTTCTTTGAATGCGGGTTGGTGCTTTAGCGCAAAGTCGCGACAAATTCCGGGAATGAGCTTGTTTGCAATGTAGGCCGTTTCGAGGCTGAATGTGCCGCTACCGGACATTAGGTCGAGTAATGTGTAAGGTGGCCCCGGAACGGGGTCCGGGGTGACATTGTTTGTGGCTTGGGCGGTTGCATCGAATGCTTCAAAGAGCATGGCGGCGGCGATAGTTTCTTTGAGCGGGGCTTCGTTGACGAAGCGTTCGTGGCCGCGTTTGTAGAGTTCTTCGCCGGCGAGGTCGAGCCAGATGGTGCAACGGTCATCGAGAAAGTTGACGTATAGGTTTTGCGACGGGGTTTTAGGGGCGGAGCCCTTAGGCGAGGGGGTAGCGTAATCTAGACGAGAGGCTGCTTCTGTTGATTTTCTCTCGTCTTTCGTCTGTAGGACCGAAGGTCCGTTCTCTCGTCTAGATGGAGCGAGGGGGAGGCTTCCCCCGTCTATAATCTTATGCAGGCGTTCTGCAATGGCGTCGCTGTGGTAAAGGCGTGAATGCTTGCAGGTGACGTGGATGATGGTCTGGTGTACGGCAGAATTCACTGGATTCTTCGACTTCGCCCGATGGGCTTCGCTCAGAATGACGTCATTAGATATTCTCTCGTCTTTGGACAATCGCTTCGCTCTTGTCCCAACCATTCGGCTCGGCCATGCCCAACTGCGTTGGTCGCGTCGCTCGCCTTGCATGGTTGTCGTCTCTCGTCTCTCGCCTAAATACAGTTCCCAGGGGATTTCGTTTGCTTTCTTTTCGAGTTCGCGGAAGTTTTCGGCTTTGAATTTAGCGACTTCCATGAGTACGTGGTTAGCGATGCGGCTGAATGCGACGATTTTCCACGCTTCGGTTATTTTTGCGGTGAATTCGACTTTGCCGTCTCCGGTGACGTGGGGGCGGTTCGAACCCTGCTCGACGGATGCGTTGTACACTGCTGTTTCTGCACTGGATCCTTTGCGCAGCTCAGGATGACTACAATCATTCTCTCGTCTGATAAACTCCAATTCCTTGATGAGAGTTTGTTCGAAACCTAGGGGCGCGACCGCCAAAAAGCGGTGCTGTTTTCCGATGACTTGTCGTTTGATTCGCTTTTGCAGGGC
>JAFWRL010000211.1 GCA_017520105.1 Fibrobacter sp. | reverse complement strand
TGCCGGAAACTCGACTTCGGCGTTCAAGCTCTATATCGATGAAAAGTCGATTACGGATGCTGTGACATTGCCGCAGACCGCCGACAACAAGTGGGACACCTACAAGACGATAGATGTCAAGGAAAAGGTCGCCTTGAAGGCGGGCAAGCATGTGCTGAAACTCGAAATCACCTCCAATTACGCCAACATCGACTGGATTCAGTTCAGCGAGCCGAAAAAAGATTCAATCCCAGATGCCATTGCAAATGTTCGTTTTGACATGACCGAAGCCGAAAGCAACTTTAGCGCCTATAACATGCAAGGCCAAAAGCTCGGGACTTTCACTGCGAAAGGAATGGCTCACGCTATGGACCTTCTGAAAACGGACGCAAAGCTCCGCAAGCAGGCCCAGGGCGTGTTCTTCATCCGCAAGAATGGCACAAATTCCATGAGCAAGAAGGTGGTTGTCTATGAATAACAAGGAAATGGCTATTGTCAAGCAGATTGCGTTTTTCGTTGTCGTTGCTGTAACGCTCGGTCTCGTTTACGGTTAAATCTTCATGACTCCATAAGGGCCTCGGCATTGCCGGGGCTTTTTTGCTTTTTTTGCGGAAAAAGGGGAATTTTTGTAGAGTAAAGGAGTACAACGCTAAATGGATTTTTTTAGCGAATTATAAAATTTTAAGGGTAATTTTATACATGTAAAAACAATTGGATTGAGGGAATTTCTATGAGTATAGAAAAAAATCTCAAAAAAATGATGGCCGTCGCCGGTGTGGTGGCTGGCGCATCTCTATTTGGGGGCACGAGTGCTCTGGCTGCCCCGAACCCGAATTTCCATATTTACATTGCCTACGGGCAGTCCAACATGTCGGGTAACGGCGATATCGTCCCTGCAGAGGACCAGGCTACGGACCCCAAGAATTTCCTGATGCTGGCCTCGCACAATGCAAATGCTAGCCAGCGTAGCGGTCGCACCACCCAGTCCATCAAGACGGGCGAATGGTATCCGGCGATTCCTCCGATGTTCCATCCTACCGAGAATCTCTCCCCGGCGGACTACTTTGGCCGCGCGATGGTCGATTCGTTGCCGGGTGTCACCGTGGGCATTATCCCCGTGGCCATCGGCGCTGTTGCCATCAAGGCTTTCGACAAGGATCAGTACAAAGCCTATTTCAATTCTGCTGAAAGCTACATCAAGAACTGGGCTAGGGACTACGATTCCAACCCTTATCAGAGGATTGTAGATTTGGGCAAGAAGGCCAAGGAAGTGGGCGTCATCAAGGGCTTTATTTTCCACCAGGGCGAAACCGACGGCTCTGGCACGGAATGGCAGAATGCTGTTTATAAAACCTACAAGGACTTTATAACGGCTCTTGAACTGGACGAAAACGAGGTGGCTTTTGTGGCTGGCGAATTGCTCCAGGAAGGCAACAACTGCTGCGGCGGCAAGAATGGAGGCATAGCTCAGCTTAAAAGCAAATTCAAGAAGTTCGGTCTGGCCTCTTCCAAGGGCTTGCAGGGCAATGGCAGGGACCCCTATCACTTTGGCCGCGCGGGCGTGATTGAACTGGGCAAGCGCTACTGCTCCGAAATGCTCAAACTTATCGACAAGACGATTGACCCGAACGCCCCGGCGGTGAACCTGGCAGACCCTACCAAATCGACCGTTCCTGACGAACCGCCCGAAGAATACGGCCCCTATGGCGATGCACCCGCAAGTATCCCTGGTACTATTGAAGCCGAAAACTACAACAAGGGCGGTGCCGGCAAGGCTTATATGGACTTGAGCGAGGGCAACGAAGGCGGCAAGTTCCGCAAGGATGGCGTCGATGTTTATCAGCCGAACATGGGCATTGCTGTTGGCCACTGCCAAAAGACGGAATGGCTCAAATATACGGTGAAGGTGGAAGCCGATGGCGATTACGAAATTTCTGCAAACGTGGCTGGCGAGAACGGTACCGGTAGCTTTGTGCTCTACATGGACAGCGTGCGTATCGGCGACGAAATAAAGAACGAAGGAAAGGGTAAAGATGCGTATTCCGTCGTGAGTGGCGGCAAGGCGACTTTGAAAAAAGGCGAACACGAACTGAAACTCGAAATTACGAACGACTGGATAGACATCGACTACATTGAGTTCAAGGCGGCAAAGGATACGGTTTCTGACGGAATTGCGAACATCCGCGTTGGCATCACCGAAGCCGAAAGCAACTTTAGCGTCTATAACGTTCATGGCCAAAAGCTAGGCTCGTTTACCGCAAAGAGCATGTCCGAAGCAATGAACTGCGTAAAGACGGACGCAAGGCTCCGCAAGCAATCCCAGGGTGTGTTCTTCATCCGCAGGGATGGGAAAATGGCGCTCATCAAGAAGGTGGTTGTCCATGAATAAAAAGGAATTCGCAATCCTGAAGCAAATCGCGTTCTTTAGCATCGTGGCGGTCGTGCTAGGTCTCGTGTATGGCTAAGTGACTTCACCGCAAAAAATTTAGTTGGAATGAGAGAAGCCGCAGAAATGCGGCTTTTTTTTATCGGAATCCCTTAAAACCTACCACCTAATCCATAAAATCCCATTGACAAAACATCCATATTATATGGCCCCCCTTTGGGGGCTAATTGGGCAATATTTGGATAATTTATGAACAGGTGTACTATTTTAGGGAAAAAAGTATGGATGTTAAACAATCTTTCAAAAAAATGATGTCTGTTGCAGGTGCTGCGGCGGGCCTTTCGTTGTTTGCGGTTACGGGCGCAATTGCTGCCCCGAACCCGAACTTCCACATTTACATTGCCTACGGGCAGTCCAATATGGCGGGTAACGGCGATATCGTTCCTGCAGAGGACCAGGCGAATCCGCCCAAAAATTTTATCATGCTGGCGTCTCATAACGCCAATGCGAGCCAACGTAGCGGCAAAACGAACCAGTCTTTCAAGACGGGCGAGTGGGTGGCGGCTATTCCGCCGATGTTCCATCCGTTCGAAAATCTTTCTCCGGCGGACTATTTTGGCCGTGCGATGGTGGATTCCCTGCCGGGCGTGACCGTGGGCATTATTCCGGTTGCTATCGGTGCGGTGAGCATCAGGGCTTTTGACAAGGACCAGTACGAGGCGTACTTCAGGGGTGATGGCAAGGACATCATGTCCTGGGGTTGGCCAAAGGACTACGACAACAACCCTCCGGGCCGTATTCTGGAGCTTGCCAAGAAGGCGAAGGAAGTGGGCATTATCAAGGGCTTTATCTTCCATCAGGGTGAAAGTGACGGCACGGATGCCAACTGGCGTAAAACGGTCTATAAGACTTACAAGGACGTGATTGACGCTCTTGGCCTGGACGAGAACGAAGTCCCGTTCGTGGCGGGTGAATTGCTCCAGGAAGGCAACAACTGCTGCGGTAGCAAGAACGGTGGCATTCGCGAACTCAAGAACAATTTCAAGAAGTTCGGTTTGGCATCTTCCAAGGGTTTGCAGGGTAACGGCAAGGACCCGTACCACTTTGGCCGTGCGGGCGTGATTGAACTGGGCAAGCGCTACTGCTCCGAAATGCTCAAGCTTATCGACAAGACGATTGACCCGAACGCTCCTCCGGTGGATTTGGTGGATCCGAGCAAGTCTGTGGTTCCCGACGAACCGCCCGAGGAATATGGCCCTTATACCGAAGCGATTGCGATTCCGGGCAAGGTTCAGGCCGAAAACTACAACAAGGGCGGTGCTGAAAAGGCCTATCATGACGAAAGCAAGGGCAACGAAGGCGGCAAGCTCCGTAAGGACGACGTAGATATTTACCAGCCGAACATGGGCATCACTGTAGGGCACAACCAAAAGGGCGAATGGCTCAAATATACGGTGAAGGTGGAAGCCGACGGCGATTACGAAATTTCTGCTCTTGTGGCTGGCGAGAACGGCACTGGCGGCTTTAAGCTCTATATGGACGATAAGCAGATTGGTGATGAAATTGTGAATGACGGAAAGGGTTTTGAATCGTTCTCCGAAGTGAGTGGCGGCAAGGCGACTTTGAAGAAGGGCGAACATGAACTGAAACTCGAAATCACGAACGACTGGATTGATATCGACTACGTGGAATTCAAGGTAGCGAAGGATTCTGTTCCTGACGGAATTGCGAAGGTTCGCCTGGACATGACCGAAGCCGAAAGCAACTATAGCGTTTATGACATGCACGGCAAAAAGCTCGGGACGTTCTCGGCCAAGGGAATGGCTGATGCAATGGACCTTGTAAAGGCCGATGCGAAACTCCGCAAACAGTCCAAGGGCGTGTTCTTTATCCGCAAGGATGGAGCGCTCCATACAAAGAAGGTGGTTGTTTATGAATAACAAGGAAATGGTAATTGTCAAGCAGATAGCGTTCTTCTTTGTAGTCGCTGTCGCGCTTGGTCTAGTTTACGGGTAGGTAGCTCTCCTCGATTGAAGGGATTTTGCTGTTCTAACTGCCACGAAGTGGCTACAGTAACTAGAAAAATGAATTTGTATGACTCCTGTAGAGCCTCGGTGAAAGCCGGGGCTCTTTTCCTGTTTGAACAATGCGTTCACTGTCATGCCGGTCGGAGCCTGTTCTGAGCGTAGTCGAAGGATGCCGGTATCGGTTGTTCTGTTTAAACAACTGACCCCGTGACGGAGCACGGGGTGACAGTGCCAAGGTCGGGGTGACAGTGCCAAGGTCGGGGTGACAGTGCCAAGGTCGGGGTGACAAAAAAATGCCCGCCGGGCATGACGATATGAACGTCAATTCGATGACAGCAAAAAAGCCCGCAGTTTGAACCGCGGGCGTTTTGCATAAAGCGATTTAAACCTTACGGAAGGCTGAACTGTTTCAGGAAGTCCCAGGCCATATTGGGGTCGCCTTCGTTATGGTCGATGTTCATCGTGCAGAGACCCACTTTGGCGCCGCCTTGGCAGGTTTCGTAGATTTCGCAGTCATATTGTCCGTTGTTGATCTTCTGGCTCGTCTTCTTGGGTTCACCAGTGCAACCGTCCATCTTGGCCCATTCTGCGAAGGTTTCCTTTGCACCCATGAACGTGATAGGCATGGATTGAATGACTTGGGACAGAGTGTGGTTGTAATTTACGACACCGTCGTTAGAACTGCGGAAGTTGAGAACAGGATACGGGCGAGCCGGATGGCAGCCTGCATCTACGACTTCTTGTGCAAGGTCGAATGCAGAAGGAGCGCCTGCGGCGATGATATCGGCGAGGAAGCAACCGGCGTAGTTGGACATGCCGCCACCCATCGACCAGCCTGCGACATAGATGCGCTTTGGATCGACGCAAGCTTTCTCTGTGAGTTCCTTGACAAAGTGGCGCGTGAAGGTCGTGTCGTCGGCGGTGGTGCAACAGGGGCCTACGTTCCAAGCCTGGCCCATTACGGCGTTCGGGGTCATGGCCCCATCTGGATAGACGCTGATTGCTCCATCGGCCAAAGCGACTTTACCAATCTTGGAGTCGTTCACCCAGTCAGCGGCGCTACCGTAGATTTGATGGTAGTTGATGAGCATCGGAACAGGCTTGTCGCCCGTGAAGTTGCCGTTCGGGAATTTCACGATGACCTTGCGTCCATCGACCATAATTTCGGTATCGCTCTTGATTGTCTTGGCGGAGCAGTCAATTGCCGGAGCAACGCTGCTAGAAGAAACGGTTTCGCTGGAAGCCGGTGCGGCGGCTGAACTTGTCGGAGCTGCTGAACTGGTCGGAGCTGCTGAACTGGTCGAATCGGTAACGCCAGCGGAAGACGTCGGAGTACTTGCTCCTGGTTCCATCTGGATGGCGACATCGGTTTCAGTTTCGGCTTTCATGGTGTAGGTGACATCTTGATAGCCTTCCTTCGCAAATTTGAAAATCGGCAGCGGGTCGCCTTCCTTGAGCAGCGTGACCGTCTTGCCGAGCTGGTAGGTGTTGCGGTGTCCGTCCGCGTTGATGCGGATGAACTTGGCTCCCTTGGCAGATGTCCTGTTCAAGTCGAAGTTCAGCGTCCCGTTGACGTTGTGCTGTGTCTGGGAGAATGCGACCTTGCCGAGAGCGTCCATGACGGAAACGGTAATCGTGTTTGCCTTGACATTCTGAATGCTGATGACATTGTGGCTGAACTGAATGGATTCCTTCGGGATGAAGGTCTTGCGCAAAGCGTCCGTTTCGCTAGAAATGCTGAATGAACCGCCGTCGGTCGTGGTGGCGTTAACTTCGGGATAATTGGAAGATGTGATTTTTACGCCAGGAAGCGGCTGACCCATGTTCGAGAAAACACCGCCGCTGATGCTCCAAGCAAAAGACATGGTGCTAAACGCCGCGATGGTTCCTGCAAAAGCTATAAATTTAGACATGGTCATAAAAACTCCTTTTTTGTTTCCAAGGAAGACCTAACTAATAGAAAATAACAATTTCAGTCTATAAAGATATATTTTTGATGACGATAATCATTGTAAAAAATGCGAAACGCCTGAAATAATACGGAAAAAACAAAAAAATCGCCCTGGTTAAACCGGAGCGATTTTGCTGTATAGGATGAATTATGAAATCAAACTTGATTCATTACTTCACGAATTCTGCCGGGAGCGTGAACTGCTTGAGGAACGGCCAGCCGATGCTGGCGTCGCCGTAGTCATGGCCACCGCCCTGCTTGGTGCAGAGCACGACCTTCGTGCCGTCCTTGCAGTTGGAGTATTCTTCACAACCGTTGGAGTTCTTGCTCGGAGAACCGGTGCAGCCGTTCTTTTCGGCCCAGAACTTGAAGGTGCCTTCGGCGCCAAGGAAGTTCAAACCGTCGTTGAAGCCGCTATCGCCACCTTGGTAACGGCAGACCGGGTCATTCGTGCCGCGGAAGTTGATGACAGAAATCGGACGAGACATCTTGCAAGCGGCACTGTTGGTCTTGTTCAAGTCCATAGCTGCCGGAGCAACTGCGGCGAAGACATCGGACATCATGCAAGCCACGTGGTTACTCATACCGCCACCCATCGAGAAGCCCGTTGCATAGATGCGCTGCGGGTCGATGCAGGCGATTTCTTTAAGTTTGTCAATCATTGCGTAAGAGAACTTGACGTCGTCGTCGTTGGAGCAGCAGGGGCCGACGTTCCAACCGTTACCCATTCCACCCGGTTTGCCAGTGCCGTCCGGGTAAAGCGTGATTACGCCTTCGGGGTCAGTCTTGGCCTTGTACGGAGAACTTCCGAATTCGCCATTGCCGGAACCGCCAATCGGGTGGTAGTCAATAACGAGCGGTACGGGCTTGTCGCCCTTGTAGGCACTCGGAATGTGCATAATAAAGGTGCGCTGCTTGCCATCGACGGTCACGGACATGTTTTGCTTATCTCCGACCTTTGCAGTCTTGCCGGCGCAGTCAACGATGACTTGTTGTATTTCAGCAGAAGAAGAGGATTCCGCTGTGGCAGAAGAACTTTCCGGTGCAGAAGCGGAGCTTTCCGGCGTGGTTGCTGCGCTGGATTCCGGAGGATTAGGTGGATTGATATTTGAGCCTCTTGTCAGCTTAATCTCGACGCCAGTTTCGACTTCGGCCTTGGCCTGGTAGGTGGCGTTCTGGTAACCATCCAATGAGAACTGCAGGAACGGCAGCGGGTCGCCTTCTTTGAGGAGGGTCACAGTCTTGCCGAGCTGGTAGGTGCCGCGGTTTCCGTCTGCGTTGATGCGGAGGAACTTGGCGCCCTTGGCGGAGCTCTTGTTCAGGTCAACAATCATGGAACCCATGACATTGTGTTCCGTCTTGGAGAAGGCTACTTTGCCGAGAGCATCCATGACAGAAACGGTCATGGTCTGGGCCTTGACACCAGAAATGGTGATGAGGTTGTGGTTGAATTGGACAGATGCTTTTGCGACCTTGATGTTTCGCAGAGCTTCGGTACCATCATTGGAAATTGTGAAAGTGCCATCTTCAGCGCTCGTGGATTCTACACCCGCATAGTTGAAAGATGTAATTTTGACACCGGAAAGTGCTCTGCCTGAACCGGCTGAAACAACGTTGCCACTGATACTCCACGCGAATGAAAGCGTGCTCATGGCGGCGATTGATCCTGCAAATGCCATGGATTTGAACATGGTCATAGCGACTCCTTTTGTATTGTTAAACATTCCAAACACGTTTGTTCGCCCGGTCCAACCAAACCCCATTTTGTGCCAGACCTAAACAAAATATAGATGGCTGTGCCTTAGGTGTTGCGAAATGGTGTTGAGAAAAAAAACAAAGCGTTGAGAATTATTCATCACGTTTTGTAAACGAAAGCTAACCTATTGATAAAATATCCATAAAAACCATGCGGTTTCAAGGAAAAAAAGCATGTTAATGGGGTAAATTAGGTTCTATAGAACTTATCTATCCTTGGTTGGAAAGGAGTTGTTTATGGGATTGTTTAGTAAAATGGCAAAATCTGCCGCTTTTACGGTTTTGGCGGCGGCTGTTGTGAATAGCTTTGCCGTGAAGGTCAATAACCCGATTATGTACGTCGATAGCCCGGACCCGTCTATTGTCCGCGTCGATGATGCGTATTACATGGTTACGACGACCATGCATTTTGCGCCGGGCGTGCCTGTTTTCAAGAGTACGGATTTGGCGCAGTGGCGTACGGTAGGGTATGCCTACCAGACTCTTTCGAACGGCAATAACATCAGCTTGAATGGCGGCCAGGATGCTTACGGCAAGGGTTCGTGGGCGTCGAGCATCCGCTATCACAAGGGATTTTTCTACGTCTTGACGCCTTCCTATACGACGAATAGAACTCATTTGTACAAGACCGCCGATGTCGAAGCCGGCCCGTGGAGCGAAGTGCAGCTGCCCTTCTATCACGACCCGTCGCTGTTCTTCGATGACGATGGAACCGTCTGGGTGTTCTACGGCAGTGGCGACCAGATTAGCTATGTGCAGTTGAACGACGACGCAAGCGGCGTAAAAGCCGGAGGCCGTAGCGGCAAGCTCGGCGGCGTGAGCGTGAACCAGGTGACTGGTACCAGCAATTACTATGTGCAACAAGAAGGTTCGCACATGGAAAAAGTCAATGGCGAATATTATTTGTTCACGATTTCCTGGCCGGCAGGCAAGAGCCGTAGCGAAATTGTATATCGTTCCAAGAACCTGCTCTCCGGATTTAGCGGAAGATATTTCTTGTCCGATAACGGTGTTGCGCAGGGCGGCATTTTCGATACGCCGGATGGCAAGTGGTATGCCCTCTTGTTCCGCGATTCCGGCCCGGTTGGACGTATGTCGCACCTAGTTCCGATGGAATGGAAGGACGGTTGGCCGGTTCCGACGAGTGGTTCCAAGGCTCCTGCGACGATTGACTTGCCGGAATCCCCGCTGCCGGGATACGGCATGGTGACTTCTGACGATTTTGATTCCGATGTGCTCCCGCTCGAATGGCAATGGAACCACAACCCAGATAACAAGAACTGGTCCTTGACGGCAAATCCGGGATTCTTGCGCATTACCACTGGCCGTACCGATAACCGCATTGTCAATGCGAAGAACACGCTTACGCAGCGTTCCTTTGGCCCCAAGAGCTCCGGCCGTACGCTTGTGGATGGCAAGGGCATGAAAGATGGTGACATGGCTGGCCTTGTTGCCCTGCAAGATGACAAGGGCTTTGTCGCTCTCGCAAAAGATGGTGGCAATTACAAGGTTGTGATGTACACAGGAAACAAGGACGGCGAAAGACAAGCTGCTAGCCAAGCTCTTTCGGACTCCAAGGTTTATCTGCGAATCGATTTCGACTTGCCCATTGACCGCGGTACTGCATACTTCTACTATAGCACCGATGGTAACACTTGGACAAAGATTGGTAATGACGTAAAGCTCAATTACGACCTCCACATGTTCGTGGGTGTACGCTGGGGCCTCTTCAACTTTGCGACCAAGCAGGCAGGCGGCTATGCGGACTTTGACTGGTTCAAGGTCGGTACCGACTACAAGGATGAAATTTATCTGGGCGGTACGCAGGACACGACGCCTCCGACTCCGTACAAAGACGTTGCCGCCAAGATTCCTGGCAAGGTCGAAGCGGAAAATTACGATGTGGGCAAGTCGAACCGCGCCTACTACGATTCCGATGGCG
>JAFWRL010000210.1 GCA_017520105.1 Fibrobacter sp. | reverse complement strand
AGTGACTGGTCAATGGTTGTTGGTCATTGGTCTGTGGTTTAAGTTGGGGCGCTTTGGCGCGGTTATAATCCTTTAGTCTTTCGTCTGTAGCGAGCATGCGAGCGTTCTTTCGTCTAAATATTGAGTACCCGGAGCTTCCCGTTGTTGAACATCGGGAGGAGTTTTTTGAGCTTTTAGAAAAACATCAAGTTATCATTGTCAAGGCGGACACGGGGTCCGGCAAATCGACGCAGTTGCCGAAGTTTTTGCTGGAATGGTTTTGCCGCGCGGAGTCTCCCTTTAAAATTGGCGTTACTGAGCCTCGGCGTTTGGCGGCGATTTCCATTGCTGACCGCTTGCGCGAAGAACTCAAGGACGAAAATTTAGTCAGCACGAAAATTCGCTTTTGGGAACAAGGCACGAACGAGGCTCCCATCAAGGTGATGACGGATGGTATCTTGTTGCAGGAGTTCCGCAAGGACCGCTTGTTCCGGCAGTACAATGCGATTATGATTGACGAGGCGCACGAACGTTCGTTGAACATCGATATCTTGCTTGGCATTTTTAAGACGGTTCTTGCGCGGCGTCCGGATTTCAAGTTGATTGTAGCCTCGGCAACGCTGGATGCAAAGCTATTCGAAGAGTTTTACGACAACAGCTGCGTGATGGAGGCCGAAGGCCGCACGTACCCCGTCGATGTGGAGTATTATTTTAGAGAAGAGACGAGAGACGAAAGACGAGAGAATTGTGTCATCCTGAGCGGAATGCCGTCAGGCATGAAGTCGAAGGATCCAGGGCGTGACCTCAATATCTCCGGCAAGGGCGATTCGGGGCTGATTGAAGAAGCTCGCGATGCGATTCTTGATTTGGAAACGCGGCACCGCGACCATTTGCTTTGCTTTTTGCCGACGGAACGCGATATTCAGGACTTGATGGGCGAACTTGCACATGAGCTTGATGCTGCGACGTTTGACGTGCTCCCGCTTTACGGGCGCATGAGTCCCGATGAACAGCGTCGCATTTTCAAGCACACCGGCAAGACGCGTGTGGTCTTGGCGACGAACATTGCAGAAACGTCTTTGACGATTCCGGGAATTGCTTACGTTGTCGATACCGGCATGGCGCGTATCTCGAGATACAATGCGCAGGCGAGAATCCAGGGGCTTCCTGTCGAAGAGATTTCGAAAGCCAGCGCGCGGCAGCGCACTGGACGCGCGGGGCGCGTGAAGCCCGGCGTGTGCATTCGCCTTTACTCTCCCGAGAATTTTGAAGCACGCGATGAATTTACGGAGCCTGAAATTCGCCGTAGCAATTTGGCGAACGTGGTACTGCAACTTCGCAGTCTCGGTCTGGAACTGGAAAACTTCCCGTTTTTGCAGTCGCCACCGCAGTCGGCATTCCGTGGCGCTTACAAGACGTTGTTTGAACTTGGTGCTCTCACCGCCGACAATTCCAATGGCCATGTGACAAAGCTTGGTCGCGAAATGACGCGGCTCCCGATGGACGTTTCGCTTTCGGCGGTATTGCTCCGTGCCCGTGAATCTGGCGTGTTGCAGCCTGCACTTATCGTGTGCTCGGCGCTTAGCATCCAGGACCCGCGTGTAGTGCCGAACGACGAACCTGAACGTACCCGAATTCGCCAGTTGCACCGTAAATTCTGCGGTCACAAGAGCGATTTCCTCGTTTATGTTGCGATGTGGAATGCGTTCTGCGATGAATGGGATGGTAAGTCTTGGAATAAACTCCGTAAGTTCTGCGACAAGAATAGCATGCATTTTTTGCGCTTGCGTGAATGGGTGGATTTGTACGAACAGTTCAGTCGTATTCTCGACGTAAAATTCGAAAATAAAATTTGTCCGTTCGATTCGTTTCATCGCGACAATTTGCACATAGCGCTCCTTTCGGGATTCTTGGGCGGGGTGGCGCACCGCGATATCGAAAACGGCTGTTACCGTTTGGTGAGCGGACGCGAAACGCATGTTTTCCCGGGTAGCGACCTTTATGCGAAAAGCGTAGAATGGCTGTTCAGTGCTGAAGTCCGCGAAACCAGCCGCATTTTCCTCACGAAAACTGCTGAAATCAAGCCGGAATGGATTTTGCAGGTGGCGGAGCAGTTCTGTACGCGTCGCTGGTTTGAACCGACGTGGAACAAGGAACGCGGCTTTGTGGAAGCCGTCGAAGAAGTGAGCTTTAGAGGGCTTGTCATCAGCCGTGGTCATCGTGTGGATTACGCCCGCGTGAATCCTGAAGACTGCGCCCAGATTTTCTGGCGCGAAGCGGTGGTGATGGGCGAGGTGGCACGACCTTTCCCGTTCATGACGCATAACGAACGTGTCGTTGAAAATCTCCATGCGCTCGAAGCTCGTAAACGCCAGTTCGGGCTTGCTCCAAGTGAAGATGCGCTTGTGGAATACTACACGCGAATTGCGGGTAAAGTCAATTCCATCAAGACGCTCAAGGATTACATTCGCGAACACACCGACCAATTCCTCAAATTTGACGAGAAATATTGGTTGGATCAGTTAGATGGTGGCACGACTGGAACAATTTGGACAAGTGATGCAGACGGGTTCCGCACTGGATCCTTCGCTGCGCTCAGGATGACGAATGTAGCGCTTGGGAAGACGAATGCAGGCAACGTCATTCCGGGCTCTGACCCGGAATCGCTTTCTCGGCAAAGAAAGGGGAACCCCGAACAAGTCGGGGTTGACAAGCGTGGAAAATCTCCAGCCCCTACTCTTGGCGGCTCCATCGAACATTTCCGCATTGGCGAGCGCGTTGTCACTGGAGAAATGGTCTTTGACGCAACTCGCGATTGTGATGGCATTACGCTCAATTTGCCCTATGACTTGCTGACAGAAATTTCTCCAGCAAAATTTGCGATGAGCATGCAGCAATGGCGCGAATGGATGATTGAATCGGTGATTCGTGAAATGCCGAAAACTGTTAAAAAATCGCTCGAAGCCAAACGAACTGCGATTGACGATGAATTTTACGCCGCACTCGAAAATTTCCCGCATAAAGCACCGCTCTTGTTGCTTTACGAAGTACTTTCGAATACAAAGGAAATCCGCTCTGGTGCAAACGGCGCTAGCATCGACGTTCCGACAGTGAACCCGGATAAGGAAAATCATTTGCGGTTGCATTTGGTCGTTTCGAAACCCGGCTTCCCGGAACCGTATAAAATCGAAGTGTCGCCCGAATGGGGCTCTTACCGCATGTTCTATGCCGTTCGCCCTGCAGTAGTGACTTTTGGTATTGATTTCCCGCTCGAAGACATGCGTTTTGGCTGGCGACTTGGCGAGTCTGCGTTGATGATGTCTGACGAATCCCGCTTTTGGCAAGCTTTCCGCAAACGAGTGGAAGGCGCGCATCCCGAGACCGAAGAGAAAAAGCAACTCATTGCCGACCGCTTGAATTTGCTCGAAACAGGCGGTGTCTTTGCGGATAACTTTGAAACGGCGCTTAAAATTTGGGTTGCAAAATCTCTCATTGCCGACCGTCTTGATGCCAATCGCTGTGTCCGCTTTACAGGGCTTGAGTTCTCGCGTGGCAAAAAGATTCGCGATTTCAGGAGTCTTGCGGCGAATACCCGCAGCGAAGACGAAGAAATCCGCCTTTCGCTTGTGCGTGCGACTTACGAATCGGGACTCGTTGGAGCTGATGCGTTTGTGAAATGCTGGAATCTGCTTAAAGATTTTAGCGTAAACATGCGTAATGTGAGCGGAAAACCTCTAATCCGAAATAAAATAATAATAACGGTTCACTCTGCATACCAAAAAGAATCTACTTTGTTTGAAAGATTGCTTTCCGTTGCGAATGCTTTAGATATGACTTTACCGATGGACGGCACTGGCGAATCTCATGCTATACTCAATACGGACCCGTCTCGTGATAAATCAAACCGTTCTGCCAATACTCTCCGCGAATTTTTCCGCCCGTACTTGAAGGCTCGCTACCTCAAGGATCACGAACTGAAAAATGCTCGCGAACTCCTTGGAAAAATTGACCGCACTCCGACTGATAACAATGAATATGCCGATTTGTATCTCCAAGCGAAGGCTTTGCTTGAGGACTTTGAAATTTTGCGGTACAAGCGCAAGGGCTGCGATGCCGAGGATGTCGTAGAAGAAGACGATTTGGCGAGGTTGAAAGGCCGTTTTGGGAGACTTTAACTACTTTCTTGGCCTCGAATTTTCTAAATTTGTCGCAATGAAATCTCTTATCCGTATATTTCTTGCCTTCTGTCTGGCGCTTTTGTCTGCTTGCAAGACAAAAGACCCCGTCATCGTTACGGTGGGTGATTCCAAGTTGCACCAGTCAGAGATATACACGTATGCCCCAGATTGGGATTCCTGGGGCGATAACGAACGTATCTTGTTTTTGCAACGTTGGATTGACGAAGAACTTATTTACCAACAGGCCGTGAAAAACGGTATATTGAAGGATACGACACTTATTCGCGTGCTGGAACGCACAAAGCGGAAAATCGTGGCCGATTACTACATGCAGACGTTCCTTGATACGATGTTGGTGAGCGATGGCGAAAAAATTGACTTTTACCATAAAAACAAAAATTTGTATTTGAACGGTAAAACCTCGGTCTCCGGCGCAATTCTTTCCTTTGCCGACTGGAAGTCTGCAGTTATTTATTACAAGGAATTCAAGAATACCAAGTTTGAGTCTATTCCGCCTAACCATCGATTGATTAAACGCATGAGGGAATTTGATGGTGTCGATAAAACGCCGGATCCGTGCATGATTCCTTCGATTAGACGTGCCGTGGTGGGTCGCATTTCGCCGATGAAGGTTTGCGATGGTGCTGCCAAAATTGCCGTTGTGACAAGCCGTTTGGATTCCGCCGATGCGCGACCGCTCGACGAAGTCATTGAGGATGTTTCAATGCAGGCTTGGGTGGAACATCAGAATGTGGTCTTGAAACGACTCAAGGACGAATGGAAAACGGGTATTCCCATAATTACGAAGATGAATGTTCTTAGCGAAAAGGAAAAATAATGATTAGTAATCGAATTGCCTCTCTTGTTTTTGCTCTGTCTGTCGCCTGCTTTGCCGAACCCGTGTTGATGGAAGGCATTGCGGCTGTCGTGGATGGCAAGCCGATTATGCGTTCGGAGTTCATGAACAACCTTTACAGGTTTCAGGATACGCCCGAAGCAGCGAACATGACGGAACAGCAGCAGAAAGAAGCTGTGCTAGACCGCATGATTGAAGAAAAAGTTTTGCTCAGCCGCATCGACCGCGATTCCATCGTTATTACGGAATCCGAAGTGGATCAGCGCGTGACGGCTCATCTCCAGTCCATTGCCGCAAGCCAGAAGATTGACATGGCAACGCTTGAAAAGGCTGTGCGTGCGCAGCTTGGCCTTTCGATGATCCAGTACCGCGAGCAACTCGGCAAGCAAATCCGCAACCACATGGAAATTTCCCGCGTGCGTCAGCTCCATGTTGGCTCGATTCACCCGACGAAAAAAGAGGTGGATCTTTTCTACAAGGATTACAAGGATTCCCTGCCGCGCCAGTTCAACTGCGTATTGCTGAGCCACATCCAGATTCCGGTGAAGCCGGATTCCGTGATTGTGGATTCTGTGAAGCATGTGGCCGAGTCGTTGATTGATAGCTTGAACCTTGGAATCAGTTTTGAGCTTTTGGCTAAGAACCATTCGCAGGATAGTACTGCTGCCAAGGGGGGAGACCTCGGTTATTTCAAGCGTGGTCTTTTGGACCCGGCTTTTGAAAAGGCGATTGAACGTTTGAAAAACGGCCATTATGCAGCGACTCCAGTCAAGACGGACTTGGGCTGGCACATTGCCCGCGTGCTTGGCCGTAAAGAAGATGGTGTCCGTTCTGCACAAATTCTCTTGCGTACGATTCCGACGGCAAAGGATACTGCGGCTGTTGTTGCTCTCGCCGATTCTCTCCGTAAAAGTATCAAGAGCAAGGAACAGTTTGCTGCCGCCGCAAAGACCTATAGCGAAGACAAGTCCAGCAATTTCCAGGGCGGTTTGCTCGGCTGGTTCCAGCGTAATGAAATGGAACCCGCTTACGTCGATCCTGTCGCGAACTTGAACGTTGGTGAAATCTCGGAGCCTGTCTTGATTGATGGGGCTTATCACTTGTTCCGTCTGGATGATTCTCGTCAAGTGCGTGAACTCACGCTCGAAGAAGACTACGGCAAGATTGAAATGATGGCGGCAACGCACCTTGAAAACGAAAAGCTTGAAAAGCTTATCAAGAAGTGGCGTAAGGAAGTTCTCGTCGAAATCAGAATGACGGAATAATATGATTCATTTCACCCATGTCACGAAATCTTATGAAGCCAACTGGAAGGCGTTGAACAACGTCACGTTCCGTATAAACAAAGGCGAGTTTGTTTTCTTGACGGGGCATTCCGGTGCTGGAAAATCGACGGTGCTCAAGCTCATTTATATGGACGAACGCCCGGACGATGAACGCGGTGGCCAGGTGATGGTCAAGTTTTCGGACAACGTATTGTACGATAGCAAGAACACTCCGGACGATAGAATCCAGGCGCTTCGCCGCAAGATGGGAATCATTTTCCAGGACTTTAAACTGTTGCCGGACCGCAATGTTTTCGAAAATGTGGCACTCGCGCTCCGCATTGTAGGGACGCCAAGTAACAAGATTAACTCTGCCGTATTTGACGCATTAGCACTTGTGGGAATTACGCAAAAACGCTTTGCGATGCCTTACACGCTTTCGGGCGGTGAACAGCAGCGCGTGGCGATTGCCCGTGCGATGGTGCACAACCCGTACTTGCTTTTGGCGGACGAACCGACCGGTAACTTGGACCCGAAAAACGCTGAAGAAGTCTTTTGCATTTTCAAGGAAATCAATGCCCGCGGCACGACCATCCTCATGGCAACGCATAACCCAGACTTTTATCTGAACAGCCCGTTCCGCCGCCTCGAACTCAGCCACGGCGAACTTTTGAACAGAGATATTCTTTAACAGTATCTTGTATTGAAATTTTGGAGGGTATGATTTATGCGTCGAATAGTGATTCTATGTTGTTTGATATTCTTCTGTTCCCATACCTTTGCTGATAGCTTCTTTTTTGGAGGTGAAGGTACAGGGTGGACTGATCATGTCAATGATAAAGCGGTTTATAATGAAGATTGTAGTATGACCTTGGAAGGGGGAATTCCGGTTGGGAAAAATCTTTATCTGAATGCTGATGTTTTTAGTTACCACATGATTTCGGATAGAAGTGATACGAGTCATTTTGACCATAGAGTATCAGGAATAAACTCGTTTGTTTCTTTTGCTTTCCTTCCGTTTGTTGTGTTGCGTGGTGAAGGCCATCGCGATGATGATGTTTTGATGAACGTTTTTTTTGGATCACTTTTTTTGTTGAATCCGACTGTGGAGTATTTTTTTTGGAAGGGCTGGGTTCCTGTATCGGTGAGTGTGGGTTATAAGATGGACTGGTTTGCTTTTAGTCCCGGTCGTAGGTTTTATTTCAGGCCACATGCCGATTTGAACGTCAATTTAGTGCTCTTAAGAGTTTCTGTATCGTATGCTTATGTGGTTACGAATACATACGAACTTAAAAGGGGACCGCGATTTTATTTGAAAGTTTATTTGGGGTGGGTGGATCGAGATTCTAGTGATTCAAAATTTTAAATAACATGTTTTCTTAAATGCAAAAAGACCGGCTCACCACCGGCCTAATGTTTTTTGCATCGTCATTCTGAGAGGCCGTAGGCCTCGAAGAATCCAGTCACAGTTATTAATTTAACTGGATCCCTCATTGCATTCGGGATGACAGCTTATCATTCCGTTGTCATCCTGAGCTGCGCGAAGGATCCATGAATTCCCTAGAACAGACTCGGCTCTTCTTGCGAGTTGTCGCTGGCGTCGCCGCTACCGTCGCTAAACGGATCTGCCGGCGAAATGCGACTCACACGCTTGATCTTCTTGGCGGTGAACTTGCTTCCGAGAGCCTTGTAGCCCTTGACTTCCGCAATTTCCGTCAAGTCGAGTTCTTCCTTCTGGACTTCGCGACCGACCTGGTATTCCATCAGTTCGCGAGCGTCGTCTGTAGCAAAGAGCTCGATGAGCTTCGTGTCCTTGTGATCGGAGACCACGCTGAATTCCGTCGTCATGGGGCAGCCTTCGAGGTTGAAGCGCTTGACCATGTAGTTGAAATTCGAGCCTTCGAAGTAGAGCACCGTAAAGACCTGTGCGGGGTCGTACTTGTGCAGATACTTGATGTTCGAACCCACGAGAATCGGGTCTGCCATGTTGTGGACGCGTGCGCTACCATCTTGCTTGATGATGAGCAACTTGTCGTTTTCGCCAAATTCACCGAGGCAATCGCCCTTCTTCTGCGTCGAGACGATTCCGCTCGGAGCGTCAAAGTAGAGCACTCTTGCGCCAAGTGTCGAAACGCCCTTGCGCAGCCTCTTGACCGTCTTAATCGGGTACTTAGAAACGATGTTGCCAATGGCGCCACGTCCCTTGACTTCGACTTCGCTAAAATCGACTTCAAAATTCAGTTTGATACGCGGACGCGGCTTCAAGATGACTTCCACGACTTCGGCTTCGCCGTTTAAGTTGCTCGACATGTAAAGAATCTTGCTACCAGGCTTGTTCTTGCCCATATAGTAATCCTTGTCGCGAGTCACGCCGCCGACGTTGAAGCGCTTGATGTAAGCGTAACCGTCTTTGCCATCCTGGTGGATGACGTTGTAGATATGGCGTTCGTCGTCCTTGTTGAACTTTTCGACTAAGATAATGTCTTTTCCGACAAAGTCCTTGTCGCTGACTTTCACAATCTTGTAGCTGCCGTCGGCCTTGAACACAATCAGGTCATCGTATTCCGACACGTCGAAGAGGTATTCTTCCTTCTTCATGCCCGTGCCTACGAAACCTTCCTTGCGGTTCACGTAGAGCTTCTGGTTTGCAAGAGCCACGTGCACGGCGTTCACCTTACCGAATTCGGCAATCTGCGTGCGGCGTTCCTTGCCTTCGCCGTACTTCTTCAAGATGTTCTTGAAGTGGTTCACGGCGTAATCGATAATGTGTTCCTGGTTGTACTTGCAGGTTGCAATGCTTTCTTCCAGTTCCTTCAAGAGCTGGTCGGCCTTTTCGCGGTCGTAATGGCTTATACGGCGGATCGGGATTTCGATGAGCTTGCCGATTTCTTCGTCTGTAACCTCCTTGCGGTGCAAACGCTTGAGGTAAGGCGTAAGCCCTTCGCGAACGAGGCTGATAATTTGTTCACGGTCCTTCGCCTT
>JAFWRL010000209.1 GCA_017520105.1 Fibrobacter sp. | reverse complement strand
GGTTTCGGGATGCCCCGGCTTGTAGTACTGCAAGTTGTACGGAGCGTCCTGGAAGCTGAAGTTCGGGAACAGTCGCTTTGCGCTCACGCGGCAGGCGAGTTTGAACAAGTCGTAGTTCGGTTCGCCCGGGTTGAGGTTGATGCCGTCCTTGACGCGGAAAATCTGGATCGGGAAGATAGCCGTTTCGCCACCGCCGAGGCCTTCTTCGGTCGTGAGGAGCAAGTTCTTCATGACCATGCGAGCTTCCGGTTCGGTACACATACCGTAGTTGATGCTGCTGAACGGGGTCTGGGCACCAGCGCGGCTGTGCATGGAGTTCAAGTTGTGGACAAACGCTTCCATCGCCTGGAAAGTCGTCTTGTCGGTTTCTTCGTAAGCCATCTTTTCAGCAAAACTCTGCGCCTTCTTCACGACTTCGGCATCGTAAGTCTTGGAAAGCTCGCGGATTTCGGTTTCCTGGAACTTTTCGTTCGGCACAAGTGTCGCCACCATGCCCATTTCCGCCATTTCGGAATGGAGCTTCTTCACGACTGGCAGGATTTCCCCTTCTTCCATACCGGTAAGGAGGATAAGCGCCTTCACCATGTTGGAGAGGTAGGCCTTGCGGTAAGTAATGCGCACGCCGTTGGCCATAGCGTAATCGAAGTTCGGCACGGACTGGCCGCCATGCTGGTCGTTCTGGTTACTTTGTATAGCAATGGCCGCGAGAGCCGCATAACTGCGGATATCCTTCGGTTCGCGAAGATGACCGTGACCCGTATTGAAGCCGTTCCTGAACAACTTAATCAAGTCGATTTGGCAGCAGGTCATGGTGAGAGAATAGAAGTCGAGGTCATGGATGTGGATGTCGCCATCCAGATGAGCGCGGCTGTGCTCCGGCTTGAGCATCATCATGGTGTAGAAGTGCTTAGCGGATTCGCTACCGTACTTGAGCATGGTGCCCATGGCGGTGTCGCCGTCGATGTTCGCGTTTTCGCGCTTGAGGTCGGATTCTTTTGCGGAACTGAACGTGATATCGTGGAGCGTCTGCATGAGGCGCGTGTTGACTTCTCGCACGCGGGTGCGTTCGGCACGGTACAAGATGTAGCTCTTGGCTGTGTCGGCGTAACCACCTTCGGTAAGCGCCTTTTCGACTGCATCCTGAATTTCTTCGATGTCCGGCTTGGTCTTGTTATCCGCTTCCAGATGTCCGACGGCATCGGCTGCAACCTTGAGAGCGACGTTTGTCAGAAGGTCGTCGTTTCCAAGTAAATTCATCTGGGCCTGTGCGGCCTTGATCTGTTCATCCAACTCGCCAGAGGCGCGGAACGCCTTGATAATGGCGTCAGAAATCTTCTCAATGTTGAACGGCATTTCGCGGCCGTCGCGCTTTTTAACAGTAAAAATCATCTAAAAGTAACCTTAATATCCCGTTTCCTCTAATATAGTCAAATTCCTTCAATTTTACTATATCTTGTGTTCGAAGTCGGACCACACCCACAAGATGTAGGTCAACAACACTACAAGTATAATAAAACTTAAACCATTTTGGATGTTTTTTTTCACTAAAGATGTAATTTTTTTATAATATTTCATCAACTTATCAACAGAAAGAAAAAGATGGCCCATAAAATTTTAATTCTCCTATCGCACCCAAACGCATCTAACTCAGTGTTCAACAAATACTTAGTGGATATCAACAAAAATTCCCCCGATTTTTGCTTCCATCATCTTGACAAAAGCAAGGTGAACGGTCTTTTCGATTTGGAAGCCGAAAAAAAATTGCTCCGGGAATCGAAGGCGCTCATTTGGCAGTTCCCTATATATTGGTACAACTCCCCCGCGAGTCTGCGAGACTGGCAAGACCAGGTCATGAGTCCTATTGTCTATAGCGCCGACAACTTCTTGAAGGGCATGCCCGTACGCGTCGTATTTACGGCAGGAGCCGCCGCCGAGCACTACACCCACGAAGGCCTCAACCGCCACACCGCCGAAGAAATGCTCAT
>JAFWRL010000208.1 GCA_017520105.1 Fibrobacter sp. | reverse complement strand
TGTCAACCCAGTACCAGGTGCCGTTGTCGTTGCAGTAGAGTTTCTTGTTCTGCGGTTTTACGTCGAGCGGGTCATCCTGGCCGGGGGCGCGGATGCGGGCCACGAACAGCACGTCTACGCGGAAGCGGCTCGAACTCTTGATGACTGTAGAACCCAAATTCAGCGGGAAGTACCATTGCCATGTTCCCGTCGCTTCGTCGTAGGTGTCTTCGATTTTGATGGGGTGGGCGTCGCGGAGGTTTCTTTCCAGTTCCTGTTTCGTAGCCTCTGTACATTCGCCACTGAAACCGGATTCGTCGTATGCGTTGCAGATGTCCGTACCCATTCCGATATCGGTGTCTATTTCGTCGGTTCCGCGCATGTAGAGGCGGATGGTCAGGCTGTCGAATGGTCGTCCTTCGTTGTTGAACACGTTGATGTTCAGCATGGACATGTCAGACCAGTTGTATTGATATGTCTTTACGCTAAAGTTGTACCACGCTACAGGTGTCGTGAACTTGAGACGGTTGTTTTCGTCATCGACTGTAGTTTGCGCGCCGTTGCTCTCGACCATGAAATAGTACGTTGTCTTTTCCTTGAGACCGCCAATTTTCACGTAGTGGAACTGGGTGGAAATGCCGGAAATGTCTGCGTTGCCGGCTCCGGTATTATACGCAAATTCGGTAGCGGTGGAGTGCGGTACGGTATCCCAATAGACTTTGGATTCGTATTCTCCGTTCGGGGTGTACCACATGATTTCGGCGCTATCCGCAGAAACGTTACAGACGGTGACGTTTGCGATTTCCGCGCTTTCGACGTTGCTTCTTGTCGTGAAAAAGTAAGGGGCTTGGGTGCTATCGACGCGGAACTTGGTCGTCACGTTTTCCGGCTTGTAGGCGTTTGCGCCCGTGACATAGAAGTAGTAGGTTGTGCCGGGTGTCAAGTCACGGAGTATTATGTCGTGTTGGATTCCGAGGGCTCCATCTGTTGCTGTCTGGTTGTACTCGCCTTCGGTTGTGCCGAAATGGATGACGGCCGTGCCGCGCTGGGTGAGGTTGACGGTCACGATTGCCGAGTCCGCGCTTTTGTGGCGGATTTCTACGCTAATCTCTGGAGCAATCGTCTTGTCGAATTTGTGGGCGAGAATGCTCACTGTGCTTAAGAATGTAGCCGAAGCGTCAATGCAGACTTCGGATTTTTCGTAATCTTCCCAGCTTATGGATTTGGGTACCAGGGAGTTACCCATACCGGGCTTTATTCCGCCAAGGAATGCGCCTGCGGGGACTTTGTACGGATAGGGGCTGCCAGCGACGTTTGTGCCTTCGGGGTTTGATGCGCGGTGGTGCGGGTGGGCGTCGTTCTTGTCGCCTACGCCATAGATAAACGAAATGTCCCACGGGTTAACGCCTAGCATGTAGTTTATTTGGTTGATGGCCAGCTGGTACATTTCGTCGGATTTCCAGTTCGGGGTCCCCATGATAGGGAGCGAAATTCCCTGTGCTTCGATGCTTTTTGCGACATCGACGTATGCCAACACATCGAACATGTTGCCGGCCTGGTAGCGGTTGTAAATCCATTCGCCTTGGGGGGAACCCATGTTGTACCAGTCTGCGTCATACCTGACGGTAGTCGGTTTCCACATGATACTTCCTGCGGGCAGCTCAATGGATGCGTTACCGCTTCCTTCCGACATGTCGCTGACATTGTAGATCAAGTTTGCTATACAGTCTTCGACGGCGTTTAACCATTCTTCTTCGGTCAGGCCATATTGGTTCATGGCCTTGCTCTTGTCGGCAAGGATGAGCTTGTATAAGGCATAAAGCGCAAACGTGTAGCTATTCGCCCAGCTTGTTGTCTTTACGTTTTTCAAAAAGCCTTTGTCGTTGGTGACGAACCAACCGCCCTGGAAACAACCGGCGCAGTTTTCCATGTATTCCTGCGTAGGGGCGGTTTGTCCTTCATTGCTGATTTTTACACCTGCTGATACTAAATTCCTAGTGCGGATCATATCGTCGGCGTATTGCTTTTTGCCTGTCGCGTAGAGGAGTGCAACAGAAGCTAGCGCCAAGTCGTCGTAAAATTCGTTGTTCCCGTTGTACGCCTTGCTGGACCAGCCCGCGGCTTTGGTGTTGTTCTTGATATTTTTTCCGCCATCGTAGGTGGTTTTGCCTTGTGCCAAGGCTTTCGCCATGTCGTACATTTTTTCGGCGACCATCAAGCAGCTGTCGGCAAAGGCATCGAAGTCGGAGCCCAATTCCCTGTACATCTTGCTGAGAATGGCGAGGCCTGCAGCCGTTTCACCGCCGATGTTCGCCCCGATTTCGCCGAGGCGAACCATTCTAGAGGCTGGGCCTCCGCGGTCTTTCGCCGATGGGGAACCATCTACAGGAAGATCGTCTTGATATTCCGGGCGCCCCCACCAACCGTGATCGGAGTCCTTGGTGCCGATAGAAAGGGCCATGTCGTCGATAACGCCCTTTGCGCGGATGAAAGAACGGAGGATGAAGTCGGCTCCGTGCTTTGCTTCGCGGAGAACGTCCGGAATACCGTCGATGCCGCCTGCCGCGTGGTTAAATTTGTAATGGTCCACGTCTGCATCCGGATTTGTCGCGGCCATGACAGCGGCGGCCATGAATGCATACATCTGGGTTTGCGATTCTTTCAGGTGGTCGCCACAGTCGTAGTATCCGCCTTGGAGTGTTCCTGCGAGGGCGGCGTTGTAGGAATTTCTAATTTCTACTTCGTCTGTGACTGCGATTCCGCCGGCGCCATCTTTTGTGTGGCTGGCCGGGTGGAACCACGAATCGCCATAGCCGCTGCGGTTGATTCCGTAGAACTTGATGGCGGCGTCCTTTACCATGGTATAAACCAGGTCGGATACAATGAATGTGCTTGAAATGTCGTTGCCTACCTTGATGCGGAGACGGGTATCGGTAGGGACTCCTTGCGGAATGTTTCCGATCATGATTTTACCGGATTGGCCGGTGATATCGACTCTATAGCGTTTTTGATCGCCCGTGGCGGCGTTTGTGCCTGCGATAATGGTCCAGTCGGAGGAGGTTGTGCGGCCGGAAGGCTTGAGATTCCCTGTGATGGCCGGGGTAAATGACTTTCCGTTGACATCTACGATTTCAAAAGTCGTCGCATTTCCGATAAAATAGAATTGGCGTTCCTTATCGCTTTCCAGATAGCCGGCTTGGTTCAAACGGATTGGCGACATGTGGTAATTGATGGCGTCTAGATAAGCTTGCTTCAGTGTATCGACGATAAATGCGTTCGGGGCGTAAAAAGGAGTCGTCTTCTCGGGCAGCATGTTCTTTTTTTTAGTGACCGAGGTATCAAAGAAATTAAATACAGTCGTATCCCACGTTAACGGGAATGTAGGTCTAATCAAATCATAAGGAGTCGGTTGTTCTTGCTGCGCTACAGTTATTCCTACGGCAGCGCATAAAGCCCACAGATAGCTCTTGATTTTCACGATTCCTCCTTAATGTAAAAACGGGCAAAACATGTTTTGCCCTCTAACAGTATTGTCTTGATTATGAAAATAAGTTATTTAATGCTGAATTACATTAGAATAAATTTATTTCTGTTCTCAAATCGTTCCCCGATTTATGCAAATTTTTTCCCTTGTGACTTTTTGTGCGAAATACTGGATACTTTGTTGTAATACATACTAAATTAGTTTTTTTGACTTTTATAAGCATTTTTTTGAAAAAAAACACCCTAAAACCCCTCATTTTTAGGATAAATTTACATACTAAACTTTATAAAACGTCTTTTAAATATGTAACATATAAAATAACAAATGGCTGATTACATATCAAAATGCCCCAAAAGAGCTTTTAGTATGTAACGCAAATAAGGAAATTCGCCACGAAACTGTTTATCGCTACTTTGTTTAAACTGTAAGGACTGCGCAAAAAAAAGACCGTCACGTGGACGGCCTTTAAATTTGCTTTGAAGCGTTTGAAAAGAACTTATTAGTCCCCGGTGAAGATAATCACGAGAACAGAGGCAATGAATGCTGCGGAAACTGCGATGAATTCCCACGGATTGTCCATGACGGCGGACTTGGCGGTGCCAGCGGTTTCGTCTTCGACTTTCTTCTGTTCTTCTTCGGCCTTGGCCTTAGCTTCAGCTTCGGCGGCCTTCTTTTCTTCTTCGGCCTTGGCGAGCGCAGCGGTATCTACCGGGGCTTCGGTCTTGGCTTCGAGAACTTCAGTGGCTTCTGCGGCTTGAGCCTGGGCTTCGGCTGCCTGGGTCTGGACTGTGGCCTTTGTGGAATCGACTACGCCCTGAGCTTGAGCCTGAGCGGCGTCAACAGTGGCTGTTGCCTGATTCTGAGCGGCAGCGGCTTGGGCCTGAGCGTTTTCGACAGTCTGAGTTGCTGTGGCAGAAGCCTGAAGGGCCTGAACCTTGGCGCCATCGACAGTTGCGGTGGCCTGTGCCTGAGCGTTAGCGGCAGCATCAGTAGCCTGGGTCTTAGCGGCATCGGCGGTGGCGACAGCGTCAGAAGCCTGAGCCTTGGCTGCATCGACAGCTCCGGTTGCCTGAGCCTGAGCGTTAGCAGCAGCGTCCGTTGCTTGGGTCTTGGCGGCGGTTGCTGCGTTCGTTGCCTGGGTCTTTGCTGCGGTGGCGGCGCCTACGGCCTTTGCCTTAGCAGCAGTGGCCTTGGACTTAGCGGCGGTAGCCTTGCTCTTGGCGGCGGTTGCTGCGCCAGTGGCCTTGCCCTTGGCAGCGGCTGCGGCGTCGGTAGCCTGTGTCTTTGCGGAAGCGGCTGCATCGACAGCCTTGTCCTTTGCTGCGGCAGCGGCGTCCGTTGCCTGTGTTGCCTGAGCCTTAGCGGTAGAAGCGGCATCGGTAGCCTGGGTCTTTGCGGCAGCGGCGGCGTCAGTAGCCTGTGTCTTAGCAGCGGCAGCGGCATCCGTGGCCTTTGTTGCCTGAGCCTTGGCAGCTGCAGTGGCGTCGTTAGCTTGAGCCTTAGCTGCAGAGGTTGCGTCGTTAGCTTGAGCCTTAGCGGCGGCTGTGGCGTCCGTTGCCTGAGTCTTTGCGGCAGCCTTGGCATCTGCGGCCTTTGCTTCTGCTGCAGCCGGAGCTTCAGCTGCTTTTTCTACCTTGGCGGTAGCTGTTTTTGTGGCTTCTGTGGCGCTTTTAAGGGATGGAAAAGCGAAAACCATCGATGCCGAAATCATCGTGGCGAGCAGAATTTTTTTCATTATTCAATCCTCTTGGAAAAAGAAGTTTTTTGTTTTGTTATCAAAAATAGTACATCTTGTGTGATTTTTGTCATGTGAAAAGGAAAAAAGGTCAAAAAAATTGGCAAAAAGGGGGGGATAATGTGTAGAAATTGGGCGATAAATGGAGTTCTTTGTTTCGATTAATTATTTACTAAGGTTGAGTTAAGAAATGACTGTTATAGCCAACCGCGCCGAAAACACCCTAATCACAAAATTAGACGAATGAACGAACCTTTGGCCCTGCAGACGACAAGTGAAAGAATTATCTTTATACATGAAGTAACGAAATGAGGTCTTAGGTAGTAGGTTGTAGGCCTTAGGTGAGTTAGGCGGTATAGCCGCATGTTTATGAACCTAAAGCCAAATTCCTGTTGCCTAATCCCTAATCACAAATCACTAACCACAGGATTAGACGAAAGAACTGCCCTACAGACGAAAGATATAAGAATGGATAGTGATGCTTCGCATGTGCAAACACTCTCGTCTTTCGTCTCTCGTCTCTCGTCTAAAAAAAGGAAACTATGGCATTCAAATACGAAGCAACCGTCCAGCACGGTGAAGATACTACCGAATACGTAAACCTCGGTAAAGATGGCGTTTCTGTCGCCGAATTCGAAGGCAAGAAAATTCTGAAAATCGCCCCCGAGGCGCTCACGAAGATCGCCCAGGCTGCTTTCGAAGAAGTGGAATTCTGCCTGCGTCCGGCCCACACGGCCAAGGTCGCCAAGATTCTCCAGGATCCGGAAGCTTCCGATAACGACAAGTTTGTCGCCCTCACCATGCTCAAGAACGCATGCGTTGCCGCTAAGGGCATTCTTCCGTTCTGCCAGGACACCGGTACGGCAATCTGCGTTGCCCACAAGGGCCAGCAGGTCTGGACTGGTTTTGACGATGCCGAAGCGATTTCTGAAGGTATCTACAACGCTTACACCACGAAGAACCTTCGCTACAGCCAGATTGCCCCGCTTACGATGTACGAAGAAAAGAACACGGGTTGCAACCTCCCGGCTCAGATCGACATCCACGCCGAAGAAGGTGCCGAAATGAAGTTCCTCTTCGTCGCTAAGGGCGGTGGCTCTGCCAACAAGACTTACTACTGGCCCATGACCAAGGCGCTCCTCAACCCGAAGTCCTTGGAAAAGTTCCTCGCCGAAAAGGTGAAGACTCTCGGTACAGCCGCTTGCCCTCCGTACCACCTCGCCATCGTGATTGGCGGTACCTCTGCCGAAATGAACACGCACATGGTGAAGCTCGCTAGCTGCGGCTACCTCGACGATATTCCGACGAGCGGTTCCGAAGGCGGCCGTATCTTCCGCGACCTCGAAATGGAAGAAAAGGTTCTCCACATTTGCCAGAAGACGGGCATTGGCGCTCAGTTCGGCGGCAAGTACCTTGTGCACGATGTTCGCGTGATTCGCGCTCCGCGTCACGCTGCAAGCTGCCCGGTTTCTATCGGCGTGAGCTGCTCTGCTGACCGTAACATCAAGGCAAAGATTGACGAGAACGGCCTCTGGCTCGAAAAGATGGAACACCATCCGGAAAACTACATCCCGACAGGCAACGCCGTGAACCTCGCTCCGGCCGTTGAAATCGATCTCGACCGTCCGATGAAGGATGTGCTCGCCGACCTCACCAAGTATCCGGTGAAGACTCGTCTCTCCCTCAAGGGCACGATGATTGTGGCCCGCGACATGGCTCATGCGAAGATTGCCGAAATCTTCGACAAGCAGGAACGCGGCGAAGAACTCACGGACGAAGAAAAGACCGTATTGAAGGTCGTGTCCGATCACCCGATTTACTACGCCGGCCCGGCCAAGACTCCGGCAGGCATGCCCACCGGTAGCTTCGGCCCGACGACGGCTAACCGCATGGACCCGTACGTGATGCGCTTCCAGAGCAAGGGCGCTTCGATGATCATGGTCGCGAAGGGCAACCGCAGCCAGGACGTGACCGACGCCTGCAAGAAGTACGGTGGATTCTTCCTCGGCTCTATCGGCGGCCCGGCAGCCATCCTCGCCGAACAGAACATCCTTTCGAACGACATCGTGGCCTTCCCGGAACTCGGCATGGAAGCCATCCGCAAGATTACCATCAAGGACTTCCCTGCCTTCATCTTGGTCGATGACAAGGGAAACAATTTCTTCGAAGGGCTGATTTAGTCACCCACAGTGTCATCCTGAGCGGAGCCCTTTGGGCGAAGTCGAAGGATCCAGACCCGAGTCTAATTTATAATCCCGTCGGCATTCACCGGCGGGATGTTCTTGTATGTAAAAATTAGAGACTTATCTATTCTTTGAATTCTATTTCTAGGCAATCAAAAAAGATTTGCTATATTTTTGTGCAGTAAAACAAATGTTCACTAATTGCGGTGCAGGTTGCGTATGGCTCTCTCCCAAGAAACAAAAGACGTTGTTATTGAGAAATCCCTGGAATGGGAGCGTTCCCGATTGGACAAGGAACAACTGGAGGCCGTCGAGACGACCGAAGGCTACGTGCGCGTGGTGGCTGGCGCAGGTTCCGGCAAGACTCGGACGCTCACGCACCGCTATCTGTATCTCGTGAAGGAAATGGGAATTTCGCCTTCGAACATCCTTTGCGTGACGTTCACGAACAAGGCCGCGAACGAAATGAAAAAACGTATCCGTTCGATTCTCGGCGGGGACGATAGCGGCTACATTTCGACGTTTCACGGGTTCTGTGTGCGTTTCTTGCGAGAAGAAATTCACGTGCTCAACTACCCGAAGGAATTTATGATTCTGGATGAGGACGACCAGAAGTCTCTGTTGCGAAAGGCGTATGCGGATTTGGGTTTTTCGCTTAAGGATTTGAAAATCAGTAGTGTTCTTGATTTTATCGGGGGCCGCAAGGCGAATGATTTGGATTACGTTTCGCTGTTTGCGGAACTGCCTTCGGAGAATGCGAATGGTCAAAGTGTGGACCGCCACGAGGAAAACCGCGAAACGCCCATAGATCATTTGCTAGAACTGTCGGACATGGCCGATGACAAGTGGATGAAGGTTTACTACCGCTATCTTTACGAACAAAAAAAGAATTACGCATTGGATTTTGATGATCTAATTCTGGTCACGCTTTACATCCTGGAAAATTTCCCGGAACAGCTTGACAAGTGGCGCAAGCGGATGATGTACGTGATGGTCGATGAGTATCAGGACATCGACGGGCAACAATACCAGCTGGCGGATTTGCTCTCTAGTTATCATAAGAATTTATTTGTAGTGGGTGACCCAGACCAAACGATTTATGGTTGGCGCGGTGCTGATGTGAATCGAATTTTGGAATTTGATCAGTTCCACAAGGGAACAAAGACTATTTTGTTGCAGAATAATTATCGTTCTACGCCGAGTATTTTAAAGGTCCCTGATGCAGTTATCAAGAACAATGAGTTCAGAATTGAAAAGGTTTTGAGGCCCGTTCGCATCGGCGGAAAAACGCCCGTGTTTTACCATGCCAAGAACACGCGCGAAGAGGCAAAATGGATTGTGGAACGTATCCAGAATGCCGTGCAAAACTCCGTGCAGAATAAGCTTGCGGGCGGTGGAACCCACTATAAGGATATCGCGGTGCTGTACCGAATGCATTCGCAGTCACGTTCCGTCGAAGAAGCCTTGATGGCCGAAAATATTCCATACAAAGTTTATAGTGGTGTGGGGTTCTATCAGCGTAAGGAAATCAAGGATG
>JAFWRL010000207.1 GCA_017520105.1 Fibrobacter sp. | reverse complement strand
CTGGAATTGCGGAGATGAAAAAATGGATCCTGACGCTAGAGAAAATTTTAGACGACTTGCAGACAAATACCGCAAGTTAAAAAAGAATCATAAAATATTATATTGGATATTAAATAACGTTTGATTATGGCTTTCTTTAATATAAATGGGATAGAATAAATGCAAGTTGTGTGTAAGTCAAGTGTGGTAATATATATAACAATAGGAACTTTATTAGGTTTAGTTCTCTTTCCATTCCTTTATTTAATGATTGTTCCTCCGTTACCTATTTTTTCAATGCAACAGATAGGAATGGTTATTTTATGTAATCTTATATTTTGTGTGTTTCTTTTTGGTTATTATCCGAATTATCGTCTAATTTTTGATGGTTCAGGAATAACGGTTTTAAGAAAGATTTGTTTTTTTTCTTTTGTTTTATATGAAAATAAAATTCATATATCTTGGAATGATGTAATGGATGTAGATTTGCCTTTTACTGTAGTAAAATTTGGACTTACATTTTATACTATCGTAAATTCAAAACCCTTTTTCGTTCCATTATCTTGCGCGGTGACAAATGCAAAACAGGCTTTGGAATTTGCTGTTACGAAGTTGCCGCCCGAGAAAATAACAGCTGCCGCCCGTATAAAATTGAAAAAGAAATATGGAATTGTTGTAGAGTGATTTTTTATAATCCTATATTAACATTATTCTGCAAAAATCACTCTTGAAGAGTGGGGAAAAGGACGTTTAGTTTGCTCCGTTCCGTAAAAAAGAGTATATTTACAGAAAACGAGGTGGTAAAATGACTTTGGATACTTATAAGTTGACTAGCACCGAGGAACCATCGGACGAGCTTCTTTCACAGTTGATGAAAGAGGCTTTTGACGATGCCCGCAAGGCTGATGCCGAAGCCACCGCCCGTTATTTCGCCGAACTCAAACGCGCTGCAGCAAAAATCCGGTAGTTATGTCTCCGACTGAACATCGCCCTGTGCTAATCGTGATTGCCGGTCCAAATGGGTCTGGAAAAACGACAATTACATCCTGCCAGGTTGCTTTTCCGAATGGCCGATGGAAAATTGGTAAAGCGTTATTTTGATGAGATCCCTGAGTGGAGTGAAGTTTTCCTCTTGAAATAAAAAAAGAAGCCCCGCATCAATGGAGCTTCCTTTAATTTGTCTATAAGAATTACTTGAGCGTGCTGACCTGCACGTCCCAGCTCTGGTTGCTAAGGGCAATGCGGTAGGTGCTTGCTGCACCGACCTTACGCATTTGTCATCTAGTCACACCCTTTCTTGCGGTCTTGCCAGACGCTTTGGTTGAACAGTTGGCCTTCGGAGAGTCCGTACTTTTCTTCGACGCCGGCTTTTGAAATGGCGGTGTCGATGTCGAGCTTGCCGCGGATGGCTTGTGTGTAAATGTCGATTTTGCGGCGGACAGATTCGGGTTCTTCGTCCAAAAGCTCTAGGCGGTAGCTGCTTACGTTTTGGGCGATGAGTCTTGGTAATAGCTTGAGGGCGGATTGCGGTTTGCCGACAAAGAGCGTGTTGCGGCATTCGGCATCGGATTGCAAGAAGTGGCGTTCGCCTTTGTGGTCGAGAATTTCGACTTTATGTTGTGTGCAAATCTTTTTGCATTCGGGGAATCGGCGGCCAGTCGTGAGGGCGCGTGCAAAGGCGCAGTATTCCGAGTGGAATGCGGGCATGTACTGGTGTAGCGCGAGTTCGAGCTTGCTTCCGTCAATGTTCTTGAGCAAGTCAAAAAGCTGGGTGCTGTTGAGGTCCCACGACGGGTGCAATTTTTCAAGTCCTTGTGCCAAAAGCCAATCGTAGCTTGCGCTGTTGGTGGCATTCAGGCTGTAGTCGCCAACCATCGGGATTTCGGAATCCTTGAGGAGCGCGAGCGAACCGAGGTTACGCACGAGTGCAAATTCCGGCATGAGCGTGAGAATTTGTTTGATGTAATGGTTCTCGCTGGGCTTGTGGATGCGGAGGGTCGCGATGCCTGCTTCGAATCCGAGCTTGTGGATGCGTTCGAGCGGTTCGTCGTATTTCACGCCCCAGTCAAAATCCATGACGACTTTGTCGATGTTGAGCCCTTGAAGTGCGTCGATTTGTTCGGGACGTCGAACGAGAACGGTAATTGTGCGGCGATTCTTGGACGTGCTCGTAGTGCTGCCGCGAGTGCCCGCGACCGTGCTTGTATTGCTTGTGACGCTGTGTAGAAATGCGCGACCGTTTTCTGCAGATGGTGCAAGTTTTTTCCACTGCAAGCGCTTTTCGTCCAAGGCTTGTACTGCTTCTTGGCGGAGCGTACGTAAGACTTTGCCAGGGAGGAATGCGTTTTGCGGGAGCTTGATTTCGAGCTTGTCGAGAACGTAGGCTGTCGCGGAAAGCGCCAAAAGTTCTTTCTTGGCGATGGCTTGGAGTGCGTCGGATGCGACTTCGTTGCGGGAGGCTTCGAGGATGGCGCCGTTGACGGTGACCGCGCAGTTATCTGATGCCAAAATTGTCAATTTCAGCGGTTCGCCAATTTTCCCCTCGATCGTCATGCTCACAGGAATGTGCTTGGCGAAACTCTTGTCGGTAAAAGTCTTGTGGAGTTCTTTTTCGAGAGCGGGGGAGTCGTTGCGGTATGCTTTCATGCCGTACGAGACTTTGCGCAAGTTGAATTCTCGACCGAATTCCAAACGAACTTGCGATTTCCCGGCGCGGCTAGCAAACGTCGCTTTGTACAGTCGGCTTCCCGTTTGGCGCGGTTCCGGCTCTGCCCTATATTCCTCAAATAAAATCCCGTCGCCCGGCAATAAAGTGCATGGGACAGGCTTGTCTTCAAGTTCTACAATCACGCCACCGCGTTCCACCTGAACGACGGTTCCGATAAATTCACCGTGATGGTTCGAGAAGGAGCCATCGACGAGTTCCTGATGGTTCACGCCATCGAGCCAGCCTGTGTTGAGCCCGCGGGAGAAAAGCACTTCGAGCGGTTCTAAGTCCTGCGCGGTAAGCTCGGCGGCATTTCCATTCGCACACTCGGCATTTTCTTTATAACCTTTTTCGCTCAGTATTTCCAGCGCCTTGCGGTAGGCGTGCGAAACGGCGGCCACGTATTCCGGGCTTTTCAAACGGCCTTCGACTTTGAGCGATTCCACGCCAATTTCGCGAAGTTCTTCCAATTTTGGGAGTGCACACAAGTCTCGCGTGCTGAACAAGTAACGCGCTTTCGGATCCTTCCATTCCTTGCCATCCACGAAAATGCGGTAGGGGAGGCGGCAACTTTGGGCGCATTGCCCGCGGTTTATGCTAAAGCGGAAGAAATGAGACAAGATTAAAAAGAGGGAATCAAGCCGGAAGCCTTGATTTTATTGGGTTTGCTTGTCTCATT
>JAFWRL010000206.1 GCA_017520105.1 Fibrobacter sp. | reverse complement strand
TTGCTCATCACGACGACAAGGCAAATGACGACTGCGAGAATCGCTTGAAAGAGCTTGTCTCCGATGCGGACCAAAAAACACGCACCGATAAGTGCCCCAAAAAATGTCGGCAAAAGGAGCTGCAAGAATATTTTTTTGTTCAGATAGCCGTGCCGAGCGAGGTTCGATGCACTGCTGAAATTGCCGATGATAAGCCCGATGCGATTCGTGCCGTTTGCGACAGTTGCAGGAAGCCCGAGAAATATCATGATGGGGAGGCTAAGCGTGGAGCCGCCTCCGGCAATGCTGTTGATGAGGCTTACGACTGCGCCCAAGATGAAAAATGCCGGGTACTGGGCGTAATTCCACCAGTCGGTCACTTGCCGAGTTCCTTTTCGATGAACTTCTTGTTGCTTTCGACTTTTTCTTTTTGCGTTGTTTCCGGGTATTCCGCAAGGCACTTGTCAAGCGCTGCGATGGCGTCGTTCAGCAATTTCTTTTTCTTGGCTTCGTCTGTTTGCTTTTGCGATTTTGCAAAGAATTGCGATGTCGCTTTGCGTTGCTTGTTACAGTAAGCGTCGGCGAGGACGATGTATTTTTCGTTTGCTTCTTTGCGGAGCTTGCTCGATTTTAGCTTGTTCAGCAAATCTTTTGCCTTGTCGAATTTCTCGGTGGCGATAAGCGTATCGACCTTGGCGAGAGCTTGTTCGGGGTCGTTCTTTTCCCACATTTTTGCGGTTTCGGAATCGACTGCTTTTTCGAGTTCTGCAATGTGGTCGATGAACGCCTGTACGTGAAGCGTGTCTTCGAAATCGCGGTAGCGGATGCGGAATTCTTCGGTTTGCTTGCGGGCTTCGGCGAATTGAGATTTTTCATCGGCGAGAGCCTTGATTCCGTTAAATTCTTTCGTCGCTTTCTTTAGCGTGTTCGTATAAGCGATTTGCTTTTGGCCTTTGGCCCAGTTGGCAAGCGAATCGCCCGGTGCGAGCTGTGCAATCAAGCTGTCTGCCGTTTCGGCGACCATGCTGTACGAAGACTGTACGCGGTTCATGTTCTGAATCTGGAGAGCCATTGATTCGAACTCTTTCGCTTTTTCTTCGCGACGTTTCCCGAATGCGTCACGCAACGTGTCCGATTGGGCTTGCCATTGTTGCCACATCGGAGCCATCGAAGAAAAACTGTTTAGGATAACAGAAGCGGAATCGCTTTGGCCCGCTCTGTTGAGCGTATCGGCATAGCTGAACACGTAATTGGCGAGTGCGGGGAAAGCCTTGTATGGGTCCATCGTCGTTTCGAGCGTGCAGTGCGAAAAGTGCGTCTTGTCGCAAGGCGGCAACATCATCAAGACCGTATCGACTCTAGTTTGTACGAGAACCGTCGGCGTTGCATCCTGGGGTTGGTCGGGAGTTGTCAACTTGAACTGGTCAAGGATTTGCGTTGCGCTGTCGCCTGTGACAACCTGCATTTCGGAGTAAGTGCCAGTTTGTGTTTCTGCGGCTTGAACTGTGTCTTGCCCTAAAATGATAGACGTCTGCGTTTTTTCAGCGGGAGCTGTATCTGGAGAAGGGCATTGGTAGGCGATGCACGCGGTGAGCGAAAATGCTGCGGTGATTGCTGCTGCTTGAACGAGAACCGTCGATTTTGACATGAAACGCTCCGAAAAATTTCGTTAATTACAGGACTAAAGATAATAATTTTTTAGTGGCTAGTGGTTAGTAAACAGTGGTTGGGGCGTTGTCATCCTCGACTTGATCGAGGATTTAATGATTCTTCTTATTCTTAGAACTGCAATACCGCGTTGATGCCGCCGCCGGCACTTGCCAAATTCACTGTGGGGATGATTGTAATTTGTACAGATTGTTTTTGCAATTTGTATTGTTCCAAAGCCTCTTTATATTCGTCCCGCTTAACGGCATGCTTTTTATGTTCTTTGTATTTATTAACATTATATCCTAAAACAGCAAATCCGGTAAGAGTGCAAACAACACCTGTAACAACCAACATAGCAGCCGCTAATGCGTTTCCCATGGCTTCACCAAAAGCATTCGCATTATCTTTGATTGAATTGTTTTTTTTGGATGATGAAGATTCTTTTTTGCTTGGGTTATATGTTATTCCCCAAATGAGAAAAGCTATACCTACACCAGTTACGCTACCTCCAACAGCGATTCCGGTAACATTTGGTTTATAGTTTGCTTTTTTATTTTCTTGAGTAATTAAATCTTCGTAGTAAAGAATGGTGCTGTCGATTGCGGCAATGTTTATTGTGTTATTCTGTTGTGTGTTGGGTTTGACAATGTTTTTTTGCTTTTGTGAAGTGAGTTTGTTCAAGTCAATAAACGCTGGTTCATTGTTTTCTATTAGATTTGCTTGACTCTCTGTAGCGAATACGTTGCAGAAAAACGAACCACACAGTAAAATGGCGAAAAAGATATTTCTGCAATTTGCCATAAAATTTTCTCCTTATTTTTTGTAAATATATACTATGAGTAAATAAAATGTTACGTATTTTGTAAAAAAAAACGTTTTTTGCATTTTTATTCAATAAATGCGCAATATCTTGCACATTTGCAATGCTAAGAGAGATTAATCAAGGACTTCACCTATGTTATTCTGGAGCGGAACGTAGTGCAGCGATAGGATTCCCTTCTTCGTTATCCTCGACCTGATCGAGGATCTAAGACATTTATCTTTACAAAAACCTAGCCCTACTGCATCACTTGTATGTGATAATGTTCCTTACCGACGCGGAGAATGAACTTGCCCGAATGCGGCACTGCAATGTTTAAAGAGCCTGCATTGAAGTTCCACATTCCGCTTTTGATAACCTGCCCAATCGCATTGACGAGCGAGTAATTGTTTTTCGAATTTCCTGACGAATTTGCAATCCTGTTCACAGTAATGTTTCTGCCTTGCGTTGCAATGCTGTAATTTGTTTGAATATTTTTGACGCTGCCCATCGAACGCCTATACTTAATCGAATTCGTGGAATCGACAACTTTCGGCTTTTCAGACGTTGCGATTATCGCGGTGATGGATTTTGCGGGGAGCGTAAGCGAAATCTTGTCGCCTGCGATGGCGGCTAGAATTGGAGTACCGCATTGATGCCGCCACCGGCGCTAAGTAAATTTACGGCAGGGGCAATTATGAGTTGGGCCGATTTCTTTTTTTGTTTGTACTTGTTCAACGCATTTTGGTAATCATCGCGTATATCAGCATTTCTTTTATGCTCACTGTATTTACTCCTGTTATATATATAAACAGGAAGACCTATAAGAAGTAAAGGAATTGATCCAATAACAGCAATTGCTCCTCCGAGTGCTTCAAACCCGTTCGATGTATTTGCTTGATATAATCCTGTGATAAAAAAAAGGGAGCCTATGAAAGATAAGGGCGCTCCAATTATTATGCCGACGACATTTTGTGAGTATGAAGCGTCTTCATTGTATTTCTCTATCAATTTTTCGTAAAATTCGACACTGTCTATTTCCATATTGGTGTTGTTTATGCTTGTTTCGTTGTGCTTTGTAATGTGCCATGTTTCATGCCATGGTGACATTCTTTGTGCTAATGCATTGCCGAACAGTGCGCATACCAATAAAAAGACTAAAATGATATTTTTACTCGTAGCCATATAATTTTCTCCTTATCCTCTGTAATATACTTTGGTATAAGGAAAAAATTGCATATTATCTACAAGACAATATTCCAAAAAAGAGGATGCTACTCCCCTCATATTCTCATATGTCACCCCGGATTCATTCCGGGGCCGACTTACACGGAACTTTTTACTGTCATCCCGCGACCTGTGCTGAGCTGTGTCGAAGTAAGGCGGGCTGGACTGTGCAGTGTTTTATCCCTAGTTCTATAGTAAACGATAAAAGTGAGTTCTCATAAAAACTGACCCCGGCACAGTGGCCGGGGTGACAATAATAAATATTTCGTCTAATCTGCGTCTGCTTCGATAGGCACGAATGCGTTCTGGCTGTTGAAGTTTTCAGGCAAATCCCAGTCGTCGTCCTTGGGCATGGCAGCTTGCGGTTTTGGCGGCTGAACGACGGGCTTTGCGGTTTGTGGGGCCGGTGTGCTTGCCGCGGTTGCGGTTGATGTTGCCGTTCCCTGCTGCGGTGCGGTTCCAGCGGCGGGCTGCGTTCCTGCGGCGTTCTTCGCGGCTTCGGCGGCACGTTTTGCAGAATCGGCCTTCATCACTTCGGAAACGGGCCTTGCATCAGCCGGAATCGCCTGCGCTTGCGTCGTTTGCGGAGCTGTTCCTGCCTGCGTCGCGGAACCCGTTGCGTTTGTTTGTGCTCCGGTATCCGGTGTTGCGGTCTGCGGCATCGGCAAGCTTACGACAATGCCCGATTTTGCGATGGTTTCTGCGGCAATCTTCTGCACTTGCGGCGGCGTGAATCCCGGCACGTCGAGCCACGGCAGCGGGCGCCCTTTTTCGCCGCGGAGTAAAGCTTCGCCGGTCAGCGGGTCAACTGTCAATTCGCCGCGTTCGTTTGTCAGCATCAGCGGCACTTCGCCTGTTGCAATCATCGAAATATCGAGGAAGTCAATCTGCCTTGGAATTCCGAGAATTTCAATTTCTTCCTTGGCGAATTCGGCCCATTGCGGGAGGCCGCCCGAAGCGCCTGCAATACGCGTACGTCCCGATTTCAAGGGCTTGTTGTCGTCAAAGCCGACGTAGCTTCCGATAGCGACAACGCTATCCAGCGCGATTCCGTTCTTTTCTTTCACGTACGTCGGGAGCGCTCCCAAGAATGCCACGTTCCTATAATCGTTTGTCGTACCCGTCTTGCCCATCACCGGGAAGCGGAGCTTGTTCGAACCTTCGGGATTCTTGACGCTAAGTGCCGAGAGCTGGCTGTGGGCTGTACCGTTCGTGAACACGGAACGCAACATGACGCCCATCTGGGTCGTTACAGTATCGTCAAGCACCGTCTTGGATTCCATCTTGTTCCTGAAGATGACGCGTCCATCGCGGTTCCTGATTTCCTTGATAAAGCAGGGGTCCGACCAGTCGGCATCCTTGCATTTGAAAACTTTTCCGGTGAGAATCGTCTGGTAGGCAGTGCTGATTTCTGCAAGCGTAATGTCGTTCACGCCGAGCGGCATGCTGAACACTTTCTGCAATTTCTGGTGGATGCCGATTTCGTGTGCGAAACGTGCGTATTCCGACATGGAAAGGGCTCGACGGTAATCCGGCCAATAACGCAGATGCTCCATGCTATAGTAATCCGCGTCGCTATCGACGGGTTCAATCATCGCGTTCAAACGCTTGAAATCTGCAAGCGAGAAGTTGTCTGCGAGTTTCACGGAATCGAGCGGCAACAAGTTTGCTGATTCATCCGGATCGAGTTCCTGGATTTCGCGGGCTCGCCAAATTTCGGAGTAACGCTTGAAGTTGTGGTTGACGTACTTCGTCATCTTGGCGTCGCGTTTAGCTTGTTTTAAGCCGATGTCGTTGAACGTCCCGTAACGCAGATTTTGCACGGCGCGGGCTTGCAATACTTTGCCGTCGTTCATGTAGCGCTCGACAAGGGCGTCGCGGGCCTTTGTGAATTCAATTTCACGCTTGACTTCTTCTTTTATCATGAGACCAAACTTGTCGCGTAAGCGTTCGACGAAGCGTATGCGTTCTTCACCCGGTTCACGTGCAAATCCGTTTTCGCGGGCGACATCTTCGAATTCCTTGTCGGATAGCTTGTCCAAAAGATGTTCTAGCAGCCAAACGCTGGCGATGTTTTCGGAACGTGTCGCCGCCCATGCGATGCTCACCACGTCGCCCTTGTTCTTGTGGTCGGGGCGCGGGAAATAGAACTGGTTGCCGTACTGGAATGCGTTGAATTCGTTTTCGAGGTTGTCGAGATAATTCCAATGGTATTTCAGCGCGAGTGCGTAAAGGAGCGGCTTCCAGCTGGAACCGAGCTGGCGGAGCGCCTTGAAGCTACGGTCAAATCCCGTGTTGTGGAACCCGCCCTGGCTTGCGAGTACCTTGCCGTTCCGGATGGCGATGAGAGCTCCTTGCAGTACCGGTTCCGTTTCGATTTTGCACGGGGCGTAACCGTCAATCGGGGTTTCGTCGATGATGCTCACGAGGAGGATGGCGCCCGGCTTGAGCTGGGTCGCGAGAATCTTGTTCACATCGCCGCCCGCGAGTTTCGCAAAGTCGTTGACCGCCTGTTCTGTAACGATGCCTTTCAGTTGTCCGAAGTTCAGCTTGAGCGATTGCAGTCTTCCGGTCGTATCGAAAAATACGCTATCGACGGCGCCGTACAAGTAATCGCCTTTGCGTGCGGTGCGTGCCCTGTTCGCAAATTGAGCCTTGGGGAGCACGAAACCGCCCAGTTGCAGCTGCAAGTTGCTGATGTTTGTCTGCAATGCGCGCTTGGCGGCGTCTTGGGACTTTGCGTTCAACGTTGTCGTGATTTCGAGCTGGGCCTTGCGCCAGTCTTCGATGCCTTCTTCCTTGAACAGTTCGTGGAAGTAGTCGCTGTCGAGGCGTTCTTCCAAGCGTTCAAGCGTCGTGCTCATCGTGAAGCGGAAGTTGCCGTGGTTGAATTCCAGCGGCTTTGCGAGAGCGGAGTCCATTTCGGATTGCTCGATGTAGCCCTCTTCGACCATGCGTCCGAGCACGTACTTGAGTCTCGTTTCGCCGCGTTCGAGCGCCTTTAGCCTGCGCTCTTCGGTACGTTGGATGAACGGGTCGTAGTTGAACGGCCCTTTGACGGAGCCCGCGATGAAGGCGCATTCGGCAAGCGTCAGGTCCTTGAGTTCCTTGTTGAAGAAGTACTGCGCCGCGATGGCGACACCCTTGCCCGTACCCGAAACGTGGAACTGGTTCAGGTAGAATTCCAAAATGTCTTCCTTGGAAAAATGCTTCTCCATGCGGAGCGCGTTCAAGAATTCCTTGAGCTTTTCCTTGACGCTGCGTTCTTCGCGACCGAAAATGTTCTTGACCGCCTGTTGCGTGAGCGAGGAACCTCCCTGGATGACATGGCCTGCCTTTAGGTTATTGAACATGGCGCGCATGAACCCCTTGAGGTTGTAACCGTTGTGGGTCCAGTAACGGGAGTCTTCGGCGGCGATAAGGGCATTGACCAAGTTGACTGGAATGTCGCCATAAGGGACATAGACGCGGTGGTTCGCGTCGAAGAATGCTCCCAGCAGGTTTTCACCGTCTTCGTAGAAAACGCGTGTTTCGCCGGAGAGCACTTGTAAAATGTTGGCGCGGTTGAACAGGTTGTCCGGGTCGCGTTCCGGGAGAATCTTGAAAACGACGATGTAGAAGGGAATGTAGCAGATAAGGGCTACGAGAAAGAAGGCGACAAGAATTTTAACGAATTTGTGCATGTTTTCGTAAATTACTAACTGTTAACGACTTACAAAATATAAAAGTTTTTGGGGGCTTGGCCCGTGTGGCTTGCCCCACCATGTAAAAAATAGGCTTTTTTGCGTGGAAAAACAATGATTTTGCCCGTTACCCCTTGAAAAAAAACTGAAATTTTGTTAAAATTAGTGTCCCCAAGATGGGAAGATGGCCGAGTTGGCCGAAGGCGCGTCCCTGCTAAGGACGTATAGGACTTAATCCTATCGCGAGTTCGAATCTCGCTCTTCCCGCTGAAAAGCCCCGAGTCGAAAGACCCGGGGTTTTTTCTATTAATCATTAGCTACTAATAATTAATGGCTTTTGACCAATAACCAATGACCAATGACCAATAACTAATATCTAATGACCAATAACCAGAAGACAAAATAATTGTATATTGACGATATGAAACAAATTATCGTTTTGATTTTGTTTGTCCTTGGGGGTATGTGTTTTGCGGAACCCGATTCTCAGAGCGTTCATGAATCTGAATCGTATCAAGAGGTTCCGCTTCCTGCATATCATTCCGATAGCGCTATGTTTGCGGATAGCGCAATATATTACGAGGAATTGGCGGCTCGTTACAAAAAAGACGGCGATTATTTGTTGAAAAGCAGCTCCAAACACGCAAAAATTGGGGCTGTCATGGCCTTGCTTGGTGTAGGCGGAACTATCGCTTTGCTTCAAATGGCCAAAGCCAAAGGGGCTTCTATTGAGGGTGGGGGAGCGATGCTGGTTTTTCCTGCGGCTCTCACTGTGGGTTCTGCGTTTGGTGGAATCATTATGTTGTCTATTAACGGCATTAGGCATGGCAATGGCCATCGAAAAATCCAGCAGTCCGAAGAATATTCAAAGACTGCGGAACAGTTTCGCGAAAAAGCTTGGAAAGAAAGATATCGAAGGTCATCGCAAATGATGCTTCAAATTATTCCGGAAATTGACCCGTTCAACAAAACGGTCGGAGCCAGGCTTGCATTAAGTCTATAACAAACGTGCCGGGCGAATGACTCGGCGTTTTTCATTTTGTGTAAAACTTTGTATGGTGAAATATAAACTGAAGTTTGGTTGAATCTCGTGTGAACATTTAATGGTGTAGTTCTCTGTGCTATTTACTAATCACTAGCCACTAACCACTAACCACTTTTACTAACTTTGCCCCTGTATGAAATATTCTATCCCTGATTCTGTGTTTTTGAAGGCGGCCAGTGAATACGGCACCCCGCTTTGGCTCTATGACCGTGCGACTATTGAACGCGCTGTGAGCGACGTGAAGGTTTTTGACAATGTGCGTTTTGCGCAGAAAGCTTGCCCGAACCTCTCGATTGTGGCGCTCATCAAAAAGCTTGGCTGCGTCGTGGATGCGGTGAGTGCTGGCGAAATCGTGCGCGCTCTCAAGGCCGGTTTCAAGGGTGGTCAAGAAAAGGGCAAGGTCCCGGAAATTGTCTATACTGCAGATATCTTCGACCGCGACGCTCTTGAACTCGTGAAGAAGTACGACATCCACGTGAACGTAGGCTCTCCGGACATGATCCAGCAGCTTGCCGATTTCGGCGTGAAGTCTGAACTGACGCTCCGCGTGAATCCGGGCTTTGGCCACGGGCATTCCAGCAAGGTCAACACGGGTGGCCCGCTCAGCAAGCACGGCGTGTGGCACGAACATATCAAGGACTGCATCAAGCTGGCGCAGAGCAACGGCATGTGGATTACCGGTTTGCACATGCACATCGGTTCCGGTTCCGATTTTGAACACCTTTCCAAGGTTTGCGATGCCATGTGCGACGCTAGCCGCCGCCTGGGTTCCCACCTCCGCACGATTAGCGCGGGTGGCGGTCTTCCGATTCCGTACCACGAAGAAGACAAGGCAAACCGCATCGACGTGAAGGCTTATTACGACCTCTGGGACAAGGCCCGCAAGAATATCCAGCAGAGCATCGGTCACGAAGTCCACCTCGAAGTGGAACCGGGCCGTTACCTTGTTGCGGAAAGCGGATTCTTGATGGCCGAAATCCGTGCGGTTAAGAAACAGGGCGATAATTTGTTCTACCTCTTGGATGCTGGCTTTACCGATCTCGTGCGCCCGAGCTTCTACGGTAGTTACCACGGCATTTCCATTATCGCCCGTGATGGTCGCGAACTCAACGAAACGGTAGATGCTGTCGTGGCAGGCCCTCTTTGCGAATCCGGTGACGTGTTCACGCAGGAAGAAGGCGGCTTTGTCGTGACGCGCAAGCTCCCGAAGGCAAAGGTCGGCGACTTGTTGATTCTCCATGATGCCGGTGCTTACGGCGCCGCCATGAGCAGCAACTACAACAGCCGTCGTTACGCTGGCGAAGTCATGTTCACGAAGGGCGAACTCAAGGTCATCCGCGAACGCCAGACTTTTGAACAGCTTTTGCAGAACGACAGAATTATCGAATTATAAACTTTGCATAGCTTCGTTTCTAATTCAATAATGAAGTTGGCGTTGTATTGCGGTGTTGCATAATGCGTCATGCTGAGTGGCGAATAGCCGCGAAGCATCCAGTTGAGGCGCATGGAAAATTAGCGGAGCGTTTGCTCCGCTTTTTTAATGTAGAGAGAATGCGAGAAAAGTGTATAGTTGTAGAAAATAGTTGTTGTTGTGAGAATGGAGCGTCGGTCAAGGTATTTTCTTCGCAGTAGCGTGCAAAACGAGTGTTGCGACGGGCTGCTTGCAGACCGGCATAACCGAGTGAAGCCGCTGACGCCAGAGGCGTCAAAAGCATCAAAGGCGAATGCTGCGGTTGCACTTGTGCAAACATAGCTGAGCCGTAATTGCTGATGCTGAAAGCATCCACTCCGAGCTGGGGCCCCGCCCGCATAATGTGTTTTCTTGATTTTTAAAAATCAATTTACTATCTTTGGCTTCGGAAAAATTATGGGAAATTTACGTGCGATTCTCATGCCCATCGCAATCCTTGCGGGCATCCTCATTCCTCAGGCGCATTTTCTGTCGCCGCTCTTGCCGCTCACAATCGGCATCATGATGTTCCTTACGTTCGTGACGAAAATTCCGCCGCAGACGCACGGCTACACTTTTAAAATCGAGGCACGAGCTTTTATCGCAAGCCTTGTCATCATTGCTGCTCTTTGGGGAATTGTCGAACTGTTCCACCTGCCGCGCGAAGTATTGCTCGGCGGTGCGATTATCGCGCTTTGCCCTCCGGCAAATGCCGCTCCTGCGATGGCGAAAATGCTTGGCGGCAGTGCGTCCTTGGCGCTCAAGATTTTCCTCAGCGGAAACTTGATTGCGTGCTTCAGCATCCCGGTAGTCTTTGGCTACTTGACTGGGACCGAGGCTAACCTTTCCGAAATCGCCTGGAAAATCTTCAACACCATCCAGCCGATTATCAGCATCCCGCTTGCGTTTGCATTCGGGCTCCGCAACTTTTATCCGGAACTTGCCGACCGCGCCGCGAAATTCCAGAAATACACCATGTTCGTCTGGACATTCTCTGTGTTCATCATCCTTTCGAAGGCGAGTTTCGACATTCGCGAGATGGGCTTTGCCGACTTGTGGAACAGCGGAAAGCTCCCGCTCATGGCCGCAGTTTCGCTCGTGCTTTGCATTTTGCAGTTCTGGCTCGGTTGGGCTTGCGAACGTGGCCGCCGCCCCATCGAAGGCTCGCAGAGCATGGGCCAAAAGAACACGACGCTTGTCATTTGGGTGTCTAGCCTTTATGCGGGTCCGGTCGTGGCGCTTGCCCCAACATGCTATGTCGTGTGGCAGAACCTCGTGCTCAGCTACATGACCGCGAAAATAAAACCGAAGAATAGTTGAGTGTTTTGAGCTCCTCCCTTGCTTTTTTGCCAAAGAACAGTTTATATTTGTATCAAGGGGACTTAGTTATGGGGATGCCGAAATACATATATCTGTTTATTGCGCTTGCCGTAATTCTGTTTATATCGTTTTTTATCCAGGACTGGATTGTCTTTTATCAGTGCGGCGCCGTTGACTCTTGCCTGAAGAGTTCAAGTCATTATCAACATATCACGAAATCCCTTGTTCCGCTTATCGCTACCATAATGACATTTTGCATCGGGAAAAAAGGTGTCGGTGTCAGGGATCGCCGTTTTTTGCAGGCTGCATTCATTATGATTGTCTGTGCTGATGCCTGCTTTAAAATTTTTCACAATTTTGTTATCCCGTTCGAAGAGAATACTGGGGAATTTATTTCGTTCGGAATCATCTTTTTCTTGCTGGCGCAACTTTTGCTCGTCTTCCGGCATACGCGGGTGAGCGAAGAGGACCGGTCTTTCCCGTGGATTCTGTTTTTCCCGCTGGCGGTCGCGATTTCGATGGCGGTGCTTTACTTGTTCGGGATTTACGATTCCATCATGTTCTTTGCGTCCATATCTTACGGGCCGTTCCTGTTTTGCTCGTTGTACGCCGCATGGAAAGCGTCGAGCACGGGCTTTTATCCAAAGAGGAATGCTCGGCAGATTAAGCTCGGGATGATTTTCTTTACAGTTTGTGACCTTTTGACGGGGCTTGCGCTTATTACGGGGCCCGACCATTCGGTCCGCGAAATTATTGCGGTCATTTCGAATAATTTTATTTGGTGTCTTTACACACCGGCACTTATTTTGCTTGCTTTGAGCGGCTATCGCCATGACGACTAGGGGCCCGCGCTTGATATCGCCTTGAAAAATTCTATTTTTCCCCTGTTCAAAGAGGTCATGATGATTATTGATTTGAAAGGCATGGAAACAACCGTGCTTCCTAATTTTAAGGGTGGTGAAAAAGAATACAAGGCTAAGATGTATTTCGATGGCACGACGCGCATTATGCACGGCACGCTAGAACCGGGGGCTTCCATCGGCTACCATAAACATGAAACAAATAGTGAAATTATGTTCTTTGTCGCTGGCAAGGGCAAGGTTCTTTTTGATGACGGCGTGGAATACGTCGAAGCTGGCCAGTGCCATTTCTGCCCGAAGGGCCATTCCCACAGCTTGATTAACGAAGGACCGGAAGATCTCGTGTTCTACGCGACGGTGCCGGAACTTGGATAAGGGAATGCTGTGGAAACTGCGATTCCTCGTAATGGTGAATTTTAATTTATAGGAGAAAAAATGTCTAAACTAATGCGTTCTATTTCTGGTATTCGCGGAATCGTTGGCGATACCCTCACTCCGCAGGTTTTGCAGAGCCATGTGCGTGCGTTCCTCGAAATCACGAAAGCGAAGCGCGTGGTGATTGGCCGCGATAGCCGCCCCACTGGCGATGCGATTGTGCAGTTTGTCGCGGGCATCTGCCGCCTTTCCGGCGTGGATGTCGTGGATGTCGGACTTTCGACGACTCCGTCCGTGGAACTTTTGACGACGCATTTCAAGGCCGATGCCGGCATCATCATTACGGCTAGCCATAACCCGCTCGAATGGAACGCTCTCAAGTTCCTCAACAACAAGGGACTTTTCCTCGGCCCGGACGATGTCAAGCAGCTCTTTGCTCTTGCTGACGCAAACCAGTTTGCTTATCCGGACTACCGCACGATGGGCAAGTACGAGGTCGCCCCGGATGCTGACGGTATCCACATCGACGGCACGCTGAAGATTCCGTTTGTGGATGTCGAAGCCATCAAGGCCAAGCATTTCAAGGTCGCTGTCGATGCCGTGAACGGTGCCGGTAGCTTTATTGTGCCGCGCCTCTTGGAGCAGCTCGGCTGTGAAGTTGTCCGCGTTCATTGCAGCCCGGATGGAACGTTCCCGCGTGGCGCAGAACCGATTCCCGAAAATCTCGGCGACTTGCGCAAGGCTGTCAAGGATAATGGCTGCGCTGTCGGTTTTGCCGTGGACCCGGATGCAGACCGCTGCGCTCTCGTGGATGGTTTAGGACAAAGTATCGGTGAAGAATACACGCTTGCCATTGCAACGGACGAAGTTCTTGCCCAGAAGAAGGGAAGCGTCTGCGTGAACCTCTCCACGAGCCGCATGAACGAAGATGTCGCCGCCAAGTACGGTTGCGAATTCAGCCGCGCCAAGGTCGGCGAAATCAACGTGAGCTTGCAGATGATTCAAAACGGTTGCGTCATCGGCGGCGAAGGCAACGGAGGCGTGATTCTCCCGGCGCTCCACTACGGTCGCGATAGCCTTGTGGCTGCAGCACTCGTGCTTTCTTGGATGGCTCACCACGACGGCGGTCCGGAAAAGTTCGTGGCCGAGAATCCGGCTTATGTGATGCCGAAGAAGAAGTTTGAACTCGGCGACAAGAAGGTTGCTGACATTCTCCCGAAGGTCAAGGCTGAATTTGCCGGCTGGAAGACGGATGAACGCGACGGCCTTTGGCTAGGTTCTGAAAAGTCCTGGGTGCATGTGCGTGCAAGCAACACGGAACC
>JAFWRL010000205.1 GCA_017520105.1 Fibrobacter sp. | reverse complement strand
TTTTGCAATACCTTCATTTTCAAATACAACTGTTTGGAAAGCCCTTTCATCTTCATAACTAAAAAAAGTCTTGCTATAAATTCCTTGTTCAAGACTTTCCATAACCAAAGGATCTGTTGAGACGACCTGACAGGCGGCATGATAATTACCCTGAGCAGGTGAACTATCATTACCACATCCGATTATTCCCACACCTAAGGAAAAACTTATTCCGGCTAGGACTATTGATTTCCTCATTTCCACTCCTTTTTTTAACAAAATATAGTAAAAGCGCTCCCACACAGGGAGCGTCGTACCTATAAACAGCATCGTCAAAAAATGTACCGATTGAATTGATTTCCATAAAATTACCAGAAATAATTACAACTCAACAGACAAAATTTAATAATTTATAGTTCTATGAAAAACGAAATACCAGAAAATGTAAATCAAGTTCAAAGCACCTCTAACGATCCATCCATTGCGGAACAATTTTTGGATTCAATTGCCGACAACGCTCTTTACCACGCTTTTGATTCCGCTGTCGACAAGATTGTCGATGTCACAAAACCTGCTGTTGATGCGATTGCAGATATTGCTGGAACAACCGTAAAGAAAGTCGCCGAAAACGCGGGAGATGTCGTCGATAAGATTGACGTATCAGATGCGGCAGGAGACGCTGTAGGAGACGCTGCGGGTGGAATTCTCGGCGAGGTTCTTGGCGGCATCATCGATAATATTTTGTAGTCAATCGTTTGCAAAAAAGCGCTCCCACACAGGGAGCGCCTCAATACAAGTCCTTACGGTTTATTACTTGCCTTTAGGATTGGAGCCGTATGCGTTTGAGCCCGGCTGACTATCCAAGAACATGAACACGAGCAAAATAATTCCACCCACGACAGGGATCAGGCTAACCCAGAACCACCACCCACTCTTGCCTATATCGTGTAAACGGCGGACGAGCACGGACAGGGACGGCAGTATCAAGCCGAGATCGACAATCGTCACGAGGGCAGTAGCCAAAGTTCCTGAGAGCCCGAGGACATTGTCCAACACTCCACCCACAACACCGGCAAGAATAATAATTATCACTGCGAACAAGGCGAAGAACCAATATTCCCTTCTTCTTGCTCGACCTTTAAAATCGATATAGTGTTTTAGGATGCAGTTTTTGAAGTATTCCATATTTTTCTCCTTGTGGTTATGGTTAATATTCAACGTTGAATTAGGTTCAAAGGTTTCCTCTTAAACAATATTTTTTTTTACGAGAATATCAATCTTCCAACTCATGATATATATAAAAAATTCAGAAAAGTCAATAGAAACCACGATATTGGGATTACGTGTTTTGTCGCTTCACACTCCTTTTGCAAAAGTTGCTAAATGGCGCTCCTTTGGAGCGCTTTTAGCTCGGCTCAGCAATGTCAAAACAACAAGTTGTTTTGCCGCTGCGTTCGCCTTTTGCTAAATTTGCGCACGATGAAAGACAAAGCTAAAAAACTGATTGAAAAGTACGAGGAACTGGAATCGGAACTCGGAAACCCGGATGTTCTCGGTGACCAGGCCCGTTACAACAAGATCCACAAGCAATACAAGGGTATCGAAAAAGCCGTCATAAAGGCCAAAGAATACTTGCAGATGATGGACGACCTTGACGAATACAAGCTCGCCCTCGGCGATTCTGACCCGGAAATGGTGGCAATGGCAAAGGCGGAAATTTCGGAAATCGAAAAGAAGCTCCCCGAAGTGACGGACGAACTGCAAATTTTGATGGTGCCGAAGGATCCGTGGGACTTCCGCAATGCGACGCTGGAAATTCGCGGTGGTACTGGCGGCGACGAATCGGCACTTTTTGCAGGCGACTTGTTCCGCATGTACCGCGGCTACTGCGACAAGATGGGCTGGAAGATGACCATCCAGGACTTGAGCGAAGGCACGGTGGGCGGCTACAAGGAAATCCGCGTGTTCATCGAAGGCGACAGCGTCTATGGCACGCTCAAGTTCGAAAGCGGCGTTCACCGCGTGCAGCGCGTGCCGGAAACGGAAACCCAGGGCCGCGTACATACGTCGGCAGCGACGGTGGCGATTCTCCCGGAAGCTGAAGAAGTTGACGTGGAAATTCGCGAAGCCGACATCCACATGGACACGTACCGTTCTTCGGGTGCTGGCGGTCAGTACATCAACAAGACGGACTCCGCCGTTCGACTCACGCATATCCCGACGGGTGTGGTGGTGAGCTGCCAGACCGAACGTAGCCAGTTGCAAAACCGTTTGCACGCTATGGAAATGTTGCGTTCCAAGATTCTTGACGCCGTGATTGCCAAGAAGGAAAAGGAAGAAGCCGCAAACCGCAAGGCTTTGGTGGGTACGGGCGACCGTTCTGCCAAGATTCGCACTTACAACTATCCGCAGAACCGCGTGACGGACCACCGCATTGGGCTCACCGTCTATAACTTGGACAAGGTTGTGACAGGCGAACTTGATGAAATCATCAACGGTCTCCAGATGGCTAACGCCCAGGAAAAACTCGGGAAGTTCAACGCTTAAGTAAGGGAGATTCCCGCTCCCCGGAACAAGCCCGGGGCAAGTTCAAGCGGGAATGACAACGTCCCGTCCATAAGGAAAGTCCAATGCAGCAGCAGATGACAGTTCTTGAAATCTTGAACCGCACCAAGGTCTTCTTCGAAAAGAAGGGCGTTCCCGACGCTCGTCTCGATGCCGAGTACATCATCAGCTACGGTCTCAAGATGAAGAACCGCATGGACTTGTACCTGAACTTCGAGAAGCCGCTCACGCCAGCGGAGCTGGACGTGCTCCGCACGATGGTTGCACGGCGTGCAACGCGTGAGCCGCTGCAGCACATCATCGGCGACACGAGCTTCCGCGGTTTCATCATCAAGTGCGACCGACGAGCGCTTATCCCGCGCCCGGAAACGGAATCGCTTGTAGATATGGCGGCAGAAAGCCTCAAGGGCGTCGAGAATCCGTTCATCGTCGAAATCGGGACGGGAACGGGCGCCATTGCGATTGCCTGTGCAAAAGAAATTGCCGGTGCACGCGTTTTGGCAACGGATGTTTCTGAAGACGCGCTCGCACTCGCACGTACAAACGCAGAAGCGAACGGTCTCGCGGGAAATTCCGGTGTTGCGAGGAGTTCCAGTGAACAAAGCGCGGCGACCTCGATAGATTCTGCACCTTCGACAGACACAGCGAGTTCCGCGACGCACGCAAACTCGCAAAACACATCAAGCACATTACAATTCGCGCAGGGCGACTTGCTGGACGCCGTGACCGCAGACGTTATCAAAAAAGTCACCGGCGCTTCGGCAGTGCTTCGGCAGGCTCAGCATACCAGCTCAGCGACCTTGGCCGGTCCACAAATCGATTGCCTTATCGCAAACCTCCCCTACATTCCCGATGGCGAAAAGGACAACCTCCAGCCCGAAGTCGCAAAGTACGATCCGGCACAGGCCTTGTTCGGCGGCAAAGACGGTCTTGACCTTGTTCGCAAGCTTTTAAAGCAGACCGAAGGACGTCTCAAGCAGGGAGCATCTATTTTGCTCGAAATCGGGTCGGAACAAGGCGAAATGCTCAAGGCAGAAGCAGGAGACTATCCGTGGTTGGCATTCACGGGGATTCACAAAGACTTCTGCAACAACGTCAGATTCGTTAGTTATAAAGCAAAGTAATACAGCGTAAGTCGATCCCGGCACAAAGGCCGGGATGACAATGTTATGAGAGCTGTTACTGGATGCTTCGCTGCGCTCAGCATGACGACGCATGAAAGCCGGGATGACATTAATGGGGATTCCCACCTAAAGGTGGCCATGCGCACTAAAGAGCAAAGCTCTAAGTGCTGTCCGCCCGTTCGGAGGCGGAAATAACATTGCGATGTAAAACTATTACTGGTTCCTTCGTGGGTCACCCCTCAGGATGACGGAACTCGAAGTGCGGGGTGACAGTACAAAATCAATACCCAGCACAGCCGAGGGCGGAAAGGACAAACGTTTCGCTCTCCCCCATGCGGTAATACGGAATCAAGTCATCGTCATCAATAGCGGAGTCATCGTTGCCGTTGAGTTGCATCAGTTCCCCAATGCGGCGTTTGAAGATGGAAAAGCCTGAATCCCACGGAGACGGTTCCCACTGGGACTGTTCCGAAATTTCGACTACATGCTTGCTTGTCTTTGTCATTTTGCGATTCATTTTTTTACCTTTTGGCATTTAGTGTTCTTACGAGCACTAATATAGAATCATCAAATGTCAAAAGCTGACATTTTGAGCTTTTCGTTTTTTTTGCTAAATATTTTTAAGCCGATCCCGGCACAAAGGCCGGGATGACAACGCTATGAGAACTGTTACTGGATGCTTCGCTATGCTCTGCATGACGACGCACATGGAGGCCGGGATGACAATGCTATGAGAACTGTTGCTGGATGCTTCGCTACGCTCAGCATGACGACGCATGGAGGCCGGGATGACAACGCTATGAGAACTGTTGCTGGATGCTTCGCTATGCTCTGCATGACGAAGCACAAAGGCCGGGATGACAACGCGATTATTCTATTACAGTCGCGGTGACTTGCGCGTGTCCGGCCTTGTCCAACCCGAGAGCCTTCCCTGCCGCTTCGCTTAAATCCAGCACGCGCTTTTTCGAATATGGTCCACGGTCATTGACGCGAACAACAACGGAAGTGCCTGTTTTGTCCCGGACAACTTTCAGTTTCGTCCCAAAAGGGAGCGACCGATGTGCGCAAGTATAATCCTTGCGATTAAAAACTTCACCGCTGGCAGTTTTCCTGCCATCATATCCCTTGCCGTAAAAACTGGCATCACCAGAAAACGTGTAACCGGCCCTAACCTTATCCACACGCATTTTCGTCGATGTTACGCGAGTATAGCCCTTGCGGTGCGTTGCCCCGCTGCACCCCGAAAAAGCAATCAGAACACAGAGAAGAGCTACAGCAACAAGACGGGAAAACATACAGCCACCTTACTCGAAATCGTACATGCTGTTGTATGTATTTTCAAGGATTTCGTCTTCTTTACTGATAATTTCAGCCTTCTTTTCTTCGGGCTTGGCATTGAGTTCTTCGTAATACCGCGCCGATTTCTTGTCGATATTTTCAATATTCTGAGCGGTACGCTTGCGCAACCGGGCAAGGTCATCGTCCGTCGTCGAGAGGCGTGTATTGAGCACATAGGCGGCCTGCTTGCCCCATGGAGTCGAGCCGTGCTTATCGAGAAGTTGTCTGTAAATAACAACAGCACTGTCCATATTCGGGAGCATCTGGTAGTAAATCGCCTTCATGTACAGAGCCTGAACCCCAGACTGAGTTTGCGGATAATCCTTATAGACGCTATCGAATGCGGCAAAAGCATGAGCATAAGCGGAATCCACCTGGTCCATCTTGCTCGCAGGCATTTCAGAAGCCACAGTCCACAAGCTTTCCGCCGCCATATAACGCTCACGGGCTTCGTCCTCGCGAGTTTTCATCGTAACGCGCATGCCAAGGTTCGTCTGGGCCTGTTTAGCGTAATCGGTATTCGGGTACTTCTCGATGATTTCTTTGTACAGTTCTTCTGCAGTATCGGGGTCGTGCAAAAACTCATCATAGATAAACGCCCTCGCATACGACGCCCGCAAAACGCTTGCGGTATCATTGGATTTTTCGATTATGTTCGAAAGCCTAGCAACCGCGCTGTCTGCTTCGGAGAGCTTGAGCAAGAAGAGTTCCGCAATCATGAACTCGGTCTTGAAAAAAGACTTCATGTCAGGGATAGAATCTTTGTTCTGTTCCAGAATTTCACTATTACGGTCGCGCATGGAAGCGAGCTGCTTCAAGGCGTTGCGACGTTCACGGGCCTGCCGGCCATACTCGCTGATAGACCTTGCGATATAGCTACTGTCATAATAAGCCATAGCAAGTTCATAGTTCAGTCTCTTCATCTGCTCGTAATCGCCCATATTAAAATAACTACGGGCAGAGGGTTCAGACCTCGGATATTCCTTATTGACCTTATTGAAAATTACATAGGCATCGGCAGCACGGCCCGCCAAAAGCGTCGTTTCGCCGATACGGACAAGATAAACCGAACGCTGTTTTTCGTAAGCTTCGACCTTGTAAAGTTCCTTGAATTCATCGGCAGCCTTGAGGTATTCCTTCTTGTTCACAAGGCATTCCGCAGACTGTTCCCCCGCCGTCTGGCGTTCGCGATCGTTCAGGTTCTCGATTTCTTTCGCGTTGTAATGCTCGTGTGCCTTATCCCAGTTTTCCATCTTGTAGTATAGACCTGCCAAGCGGAAATGCGCCTTGCCTTTCATATACGGGGTTCCGCTCGTATCGGCAAGGACAGCCTCCAATGCAGCAATGGCCTGCTCCGACGCCTCGGATTTTTCATCCAGAAGCGAAAGAAGGTTCAACCCTTGGAAATAATATGGATGGTTCTTGTCGGCAACAACAGGTTCCAAAGCAAAGCGGCTAATATTGAATTCCTGGTTGCGGTAGAGGCAATAGGCACGCTGGTATTCCACGGCACGCATGGAATCGTTGTCGGCAAAATAGCGTTCGTACTCATCGTACTTGGTGATAGCCTTGGGCCAGTCGCTTTTATGCCTGTAGGATTCCGCAATCAGAAAAACGGCTTCGGCGGTGCGCTTCTTGTTTTTCGGGAACCGTTCCAGTACACGTGAACCTTTTTCGATGATTTTTTCGTATTTCTGGGATTCCTCGTTGCCCGGGTAAGATTGAGTTTCGTCGGGGACGCTATCCAGACGCGCCATACGGAGTTCCGTCGCTTCGTCATAGAGCCGTTCCGCATTGAACATGTGGTTCAAATACGCACAACAGGTACACCCTTCTAACAAGGCGGCAAAAAGGAACAACGCTATAAAACGACCGAAAAACATATAGACATAAAATAGATATTTATGGTGCTAAAATTCCAGTAAAAGTGGCAGATAATCGCAAAGTTTCATGCCGGAAGGCGGCAATGTCCGGCGATCGAGGCGAACCATGCGCACTTCGGCGGGCTTGCCGACAATGCGAGCCAAGATTTCGAAGTTGTCGCGAGTTTCCCAGACAACAGCATCCATGACAACACCATCATCGCAAATCGTCTCGCCTGTATTGTTGCCTATGCCGGAAATTCTGGAATTCTGTTTAGATAAGCGAGTAAAGATTTCGGGAGCGACGCCCAGGTGGTTCGAATTCGAAGCGGAATCAAAAACGGCCACGTGGACTTCCTTGAAACGGTTCAGCGAATCAAAAACAATCGTATATGTGTGCTGATACGGGGATTCATAGAACGATTCCTGCCAGACAAAGCGTTTTACTTGTTTGAAATTTGCAGGAGAATACTTTTTGAAAAATTCCTGCGAAGACGCTCCATAACGAACAAGGTAATGACCGAGTTTTGTCGAGAAATCGTGTTTCAAGGAAGGCGCCATGGACTCGCGAAGGCTATCGACAGCCCGATTCAAGTTCGCGGTCAAACCGTTGTTGTATTCTTCAATGGCGACCTGCCTTGCCTGTTCTACTTCGGAAATTCGCATCTTGATGTCCGGGTAATCCGGGTCATTTTTCAAGATGTAGTTGAATTCGCGGCGGGACAAATCGAACATGTGGTTTTTCAAGTACGCAATTCCGAGCGCTTCGCGGAGCGGCAGGTTTTCAGGATAACGTTCCACCAGCGGGCTCAAGATGTCACACGCCACCTGGGCACGTTCCCTAGAGGAACCGCCAAAAGTTCCGCCCTTGCCGGGAGGAGCCTTTTCGCCAATCGTCGCAATGGCACGGCGGGCTTTTTCGTAATCGGGGCGGAACGCGATAATGCGCTGGTACGTCTTTTCGGCAACATCGAACTTGCCGTTATACTCAGCAAGATAGCCCCGCAAAAGGAGCAGTTCCGACGAAAGCGGGAACTGCGTCAAGGCATATTCCACCACAAGCGAAGCGCTGTCCAGGTCGCCGGCATCATGATAGACCTTGGCCAGAAGTTCAAACGCCCGCTGCGAGTCGCCCGACGAAAGGCTGATTGCCGTACGGCATTCGAGAGCGGCATCCTTCGTGTTCGAGTTCTTGAGCAAAAGTTCGGCATACCACAGTCTGATTTCGTAAATGGACGGGGAACGGTTACTCGCCATCTTGGCAAGCTCAAGCGCCACGTTCATGTTACCGGACAAAAGCGACTTGCGGCTGTCCAAATAAAAGCTGATGCCCGTATTCGCATAACGAGCCATCAACCGGCCAATCAGCAAGTCAGCGCGGTCCCGCATCGTCTCCGTGACGGAGTCCATGCTAAACAACGTATTGACCTCGCCCCAAACCGCAGCATCGACGTTCGGGTAAAGGAGCACTAGAGCATCGTAAATTTCATAAGCGGCCTTTGCGGCACCGCTGCGGGAAAGTTCCCCCGCCCGACGGAATTCCGCCTGAGCCTGCACCGGCAGTTTTTCAACCGCCGCCTTAAAGTTCGGAGCATCGCCATTGGGCACTGCCGTACCGGCTTCAAGCCCAAACGGGACCTCGCCCACAACCGTCTTTGACGGTCCGTACTTGTTATAAAGTTTATACCCACCATACGCGAGCAGCGCACCAAAGAAAACTACCAGAAAAAGGTATGCGGCTGCACGGGGTGCCGAAGAGGAATTAGCCATTAGAGTTCCAAAAAGTCAGCCAGTTTTTCTTTATGTTCCTTGCTCTTCTGCAAGCGGCGCAAGGTCTTGTTCTTAATCTGTCGCACGCGTTCGCGGCTCAGCTTCAAGTCCTCGCCGATATCCTTGAGCGTCGTATCCTCAACGGTATCAAGGCCGTAGAACATGCGGAGAATTTCTTCTTCGCGCTGCGGAAGGGACGAAAGCGTTTCCTGGATGAGTTTGCGGCGTTCTTCGCGTTCCATGTCCTCGTCCTGGTTGCCATCGCTGCCGAGAACATCCATGAGCGTACTGACGGAGTCAGCGCTCGAAACACCGGCATCGTCGCCAATCGGAGCATCAAGCGAAATATCGACAATCTTTTCCATGACTTCCACGATGTCGCGTTCGTAAGCGGAAAATTCTTCCATCGAGATGGTCTTGTCGTAATCACCACCGTTCTGCATCAATGCGCGTTTGAAACGATTTACAAGAGCGAGCTTGTTCGGCGGAATGCGGACGGCACCCACCTGTTCGAACAGAGCTTTTTGGATAGACTGACGAATCCACCACACGGCATAGCTGATGAACTTCACATCCTTGTCCATATCAAAACGCTTTGCCGCCTTAAAAAGCCCAAGGTTACCTTCGTTAATAAGATCCAAAAGGGACAAGCCACGACCCTGGTACTTTCGGGCGACGCTGACCACAAATCGCAAGTTACCGCGGATAAGGCGCTGCAAGGCAGACTTTCGAATCTCCTCGGTCTCACCGTTCTTGATGATTTTCAACAACGCCGATTCCTCCTGCGGAGTCAGCGTAGGATACCGATTCAAGTCACGAAAATAAAGAGCTTCGTTAAAATCACTCATAGAAATTCAACACCTTTTGTCGTGGGCAAAAACGCCGTTGACTCTCTTAAATATGGCTTTTTATGCTGATTTCGTCAATTCCTTGAGTTTATCATATGGGTAAATTCCCGAACGGTGACCATCACTGAAGGAAAGCCCAACCGCATAACGACCTATCGACTGGACTTTTTCAAGTTTTACATCCAAGGGAACAGTTGAATCGTCCAAGAGTTTTTCACCCGTATGTTCATCAACACAAAGCGCGCACGGACAAGCTAAACGAAGTTTGCGGACATCGCAAGCACCGCGACTACCATCGTTCCATTCAAAACCGAGCTTGCCCTCTTTTGTCCTAAAAACTTTTTTGGGTTGAATCATACTTCCTCCACAGGCAGCTGTTCGAAATCATAATTGAAGTTCTTGAGAACTCCTTCACCTTCGGACGCGAACACGGCAAGCGTACGGACCATCTTTTCGGCGGCATCCATAAAGACCTTGGCCGATTCGGAATTCGGGTAGCGGAGCACCGCAGGAGTTCCTTCATCGCCGCAACCGGCAACGGCGGGTTCCAGCGGGACCTTGCCAATAAGCGGAACACCCCAAGTATCGGCGATTTTTTGACCGCCACCGGCAGGGAAAATGTTGTGGTGCTTGCCACATTCATCACAAATGAAATAGCTCATGTTTTCCACGACACCGATGACCGGAACGCCCACGTTATCGAACATGGCTATACCCTTACGGCAGTCAGCAAGCGCAACCTCCTGCGGTGTCGTCACGACGACCGCGCCTGCCATCGGGCAGTTTTGCGTGAGCGTGAGCTGGATGTCGCCCGTTCCTGGAGGGAAATCCACCAGCAAGTAGTCGAGCTTGCCCCAACGCACATGGTGAATGAAGTGCTGAATCATCTGCGAAACCATCGGTCCGCGCCAGATGGTCGCCTTGTCGCTGTCCGCGAACATGCACATGGAGACGATGCTGATGCCGCCCTTCGCCTCGACAGGCGCAATCGTATTGTCTTCGAAAACTTCAGGTGCCTTATCGATGCCGAACATGAGACCCATGCTCGGTCCGTAAATGTCGGCATCAAGAATACCCACACGAGCACCGGAAAGGCTGAGCGCCATTGCGAGGTTCGCCGTCACGGTCGATTTACCGACACCGCCCTTGCCACTTGCAACGGCAACCACATGCGCCACTTCACCGATATGGGAATTCTGAGGAGCCTTCGCGGCGGAGTTGTCGTCGCCCACGCGACCCTGCGAAGAAGTGAGCGTCACCTCGACTTCGCTAGCGCCAAGACTTTTGACGATAGCGATGCACTGGTCCTTGAAGCGGTCGCGGATTGGGCATGCCGGGGTCGTAAGGCGCAAATCAAAGGAAACTTTCGAGCCCTCGATTTTCAGATTTTGAACAAAGTTTAATTCAACGATATTCTTGTGCAGGTCCGGATCTTGAACCGCACGCAAGGCACTTAAGATATTCTGTTCATTCAGTTGCATTTTAACAGCTCGGCTCTACGAGCCTTTGAGCTATGGGGTCGCTCGCAAGCTCGCTTTGAGGTATGGGTAAAAAAGTTTTTGCTTTAATTTAACAAATCACAGTCCGTCATCCTGAGCAATATAAAAATGCGAAGCCGTTTCTGCCATTAGCCCCGAATTGAGCCTGCCCCGGACTTGTTCTCTTTGACCACGTATGGGGACGGGAAGCCGAGGAAAGTTTCAGGACTCTTCATGACCGGATTTTTCGAATTCGGAATGACAAAAAAAGACACATACCGTAGTATATGTCTTTTTGAAACGAGCAATTTTTTTAAGCGCCTTAAAAGTTCAAAAGTTTAAAGCGCCTTAAAAGCGCCAAAGCGCAAAAGTGCGCGAAAATTAAATCTTGATTTTTGCGCCCATGAGCTTCACGAATTCACGGACAATCGCCGTATCGCCGGGCCATGCCGGAGCAGTCACCAAGTTGCGATCGACAACGGCCTCGTCAACGTTCACGGCCACATACGTACCGCCAGCAAGAGTGATGTCCGGGCCGACAGCTGGATAAGATGTCGCCTTGTAGCCTTTCAGCACGCCTGCAGCAGCAAGCACTTGCGGACCGTGGCAAATCGCAGCCACAGGCTTTTTCGCCTTGAAAAATTCCTTCACGATTTTGAGTACGCGTTCATTCAAGCGGATGTATTCCGGAGCACGGCCACCCGTAATGAACAAGCCTTCATAATCCTTCACATCCACCGCATCAAAGTCCGCCGTAAGGGCAAAGTTGTGTCCGCGGGATTCGGCGTAAGTCTGCTCGCCCAAGAAATCATGAATTGCAGTAGCGACCGTTTCTCCCGCCTTCTTGTCGGGGCACACGGCATCAACCTGGTAGCCCAGCATAGACATAGACTGGAACGGGACCATAGTTTCATAGTCTTCGGTGAAATCACCACAAAGGAGCAAAACCTTTTTTGCTTTTTTTGCCATTATAAACTCCTGATAGATTAATAGCTTGTTTTCTTTTTTACAACTAACCTAAGTTAGACTGTAAATAAAATACATCAAATGCTATCGAAGAGCACGTATATTTATTTTTTTAACAAAGTGATTGACTATTGGTTATTGGTCAAGACCAGTCACCGATTTCCCATGAGATAAATTCCACCAGCGCAGGCGGCAACGCCAAGGACAAAGCTTGCTAGCGCGTATGCCGCGAACATCCCGATTTTCCCGCTTTGGAGGAGTGCAAGGTTTTCATTGGCGAATGTGCTGAACGTCGTGAAGCCTCCGCAAAAGCCCGTCACCAAGAACAGTTTGAGGTTCGGCGAAAGGGAGTCGCACTTGAGGAAAAGTCCCGAGAAAATCCCGATGCAAAGGCAACCGAGAATGTTTGCGACAAACGTGGGCCACGGGAATCCGGCCGCCTTCGGAATCACAAGCGAAAGAAAGTAGCGAAGCACGCTACCGAGAGCACCGCCAATTGCAACGTAGAGATAGGACATAGGAAGTGGTTAGTGGTTGGTGGTTAGTGGACGTCATGCTGAGTGTAACGAAGCATCCAGTCAAGCATAGCCGTGAAACCTTCCCTATCGCTACGCTCTAGGGTCAGGATGACGTCTAAAGCGAGAACTTCGGCATTCTAAGGAGATGTGTCATGCAGGGCGGCCATTCTTCTTCGTAGTGGCTTACCAAGATAATCGTCGTTTCCTTCGAAAGCAGTTGCAGCAGGTGGAACAATTTTTCGCGGTACTCGCCCTTGAGGCCTTGCGTAGGTTCGTCAAGCAAAAGAACTTTCGGCGGGCGGATGGCGGCACGGGCCATGAGCACCAAGCGCTTGTCAATCGGCGAAATCTTGCGGATGGAAATCGACGTGTCATCAAAGCCCAAGTAGTTCAGCCATTCGCGGGCTTTGGCTTTCTCTTCCCACGTGATGTTTTCGGCACGGCAAAGATTCGGCGTGAATCCCGTACAAAGGACTTCTAACAAGTTCAAGTCTTCGCGGTACTGGAGCGCCATCTCCGGTGAAAAGAATCCGAGTTTTGCCTTGTGATCCCAGATGTTGAGGCCATGCCCCGGACGTTCACCAAGGAGCGTAATGTCGTTGTTGTAAATCTGCGGATGGTCAGCCGTAAGCATGCCAAGGAGCGTACTCTTGCCGGCCCCATTCTCGCCCATCACCGCCCAATGCTCACCCTTGCGGACCGTCCAGTTCAAATCCTTGATGACATCCGTATCGCCAAAGCGGACGTTGACATGTTTAAGGTCGAAGAGGATTTCTGAATCAGACGAGAGACGAGAGACGAGAGACGAGAGATGAATGGAATCACAGTTCTCTCGTCTTTCGTCTGTAGGCTCGCCAGAGCCGTTCTCTCGTCTCAAATCAACAATCTCGTAGCCGCGCAATTCTGCTTTCTTGAACTTCGGGGCGGCAGCAGCTTTCGGGAGTTCACCTTCGTACTGCGTGAAGGTCTTGTTTGCATAAACGAACGCCGGAATTTCCGGGAGCAGTTCGTCTTCACGAGCGAGGCGCACCACCAAATTCAAACCCGGACGTTTCGCGAGGTCAGTAACGCAACCCGCCAAATGCGCACGGTACTCCGGGTCGAGTCCGCCGAACAAGTCATTGAAATAAACCCATTCCGGCTTTTCCATCCACATGCGGGCCAAGAGCACTCGGCGCAATTCGCCGTTCGAAAGACTCAGCAGTTTACGGTCAAGAATCCCTTCGGCAAGGTCTGCAATGTTCAATGCCTCGCCAAGCTTTTCCGGGTCGGTCAGCGGCCACGCCATATCATCGATATAGCGGTCCGTCTGCAAAAAGAACTTCTTGTCCAGAAGCAAGTTGCGCACTAGCGGGGCTTCCGCATCATGCAGGCTGATAAAACGCTGCTGGAAAAACGGCGCCAGCGCCTGCTGAATTTTACGTTGTACCGCCTCCGACATCGTGGAGACGTTTTCTCGTTGTTTCAAAAAATGAGTAATGACTCGGTCAAGATCTTCGCCTTCGGTGCTGAAAATTTGCACCTGCGGAAACATCTCGATCAGAGCTTCAAAACGTTTGAATTCCATGCGCCCAAATTTAGAAAAAAGGTTCCTTGCATTCCTTAAGATTTTCGAGTTTCTCGTTCGAAAAGACAATCCGCAGCATTGTTGAATCCGTTACCGATTT
>JAFWRL010000204.1 GCA_017520105.1 Fibrobacter sp. | reverse complement strand
GTATTTACGGCAGGCGCCGCCGCAGAACACTACACCCACGAAGGCCTCAACCGCTACACCGCCGAAGAAATGCTCATTCCGTTCGAAATGACCGCAAATGCAGCAGGCATGAAGTGGTTTAAGCCGCTCGGCTTTTTCGGATGCGGCCCGGATATGCCAAAGGCAGCCCTCGAAAAGGCTGCCCAGGATTATGAAAATAGTTTGTTAGAATTACTTTAGTTCAAACATAACACGGACCGATGCGCTCACCTCGACGGAATCGGCAATGGCGCTTTCGTCGGGAGCCATTTCGGCTGCGGCACCGTCCATCATTGCCGATTTTGCCATCATGACACCGTTCGTGCGGAAGCGAATCGGCCTGTAATAAACACCGCCACCTTCGCCGTTAATCTGCAGAACGCGGCCAAGCTTTGCACCCACGCCTTCGGCGTAATTCTTGGCCTTGTTTTTCGCCTTTTCGCCCACGACCTTGATTACCTTCGACTGCACAGCATCTTCGTCCTTGAGCCCCACTGCCGTACGACGGATTTCGACATCCGGTTCCGGAGAAAGAGCCTGCACGAGAGCGGCAGCGTCAATCTTCCTGTTCACGGTAATGGTGAAGTTCTGCGTCGCTACGTAACCGACGAGTTCGCGCTTGTTATTGCGATAAGTCCATTCCTTGCGGATATCGACGCTGTTCTGCTCCACGTCGGACTGCGGAATATCGAGCGACTTGACGTTCTCGAAAATCACGGCGCGGCGTTCCGAGATACGCTTGAAAACGGCTTCCTTGTCCTTGCCGCGGATTTCAAGGCTGAAGTTCATCTCGAACTTGTCGGCGGCAAACTTCTTGGTTTCGGATGCCGAGACTTCGATGCGCGGAATTTCGATTGTCGTGGTGCCATTGCCGTTTGCGGCAGCGACCGCAGGGACAGTTGCCGGTTGCGCATTGAATACGCGAATAATCAGGCACACGCACACGACAAGCACGATAAGATAGATGATATTGAGCAATTTTTGCATCATTGTTTAGCCCTCTTTTTAATATGATGGATTTAAAATAGTCATTTTTCCGCTGCGAGACCACATTATTTCAGTTCTGCAATGACATTCACACTGGAACTGACTTCAACAGAATCCGCAATCATGCCCGAGGCATCGCCGCCACCCAAAAAACCGGCCAAGCCATCAAAATAGGCTCCAGAAACTCCTCGGCTATTTCCAAGCACAGTCCTGCCCCTGGCACTGGATTCATAAGAAATCTCGTTAACCACATTGTAATCGTAAGACGTGTTGTTCCCCACATACACGACATCGCCCACCTTGCCACCAAAGCCTTCTGCAATCGCACGGGCACGCATCATGGCTTTTTTCCCTGCAATTTCAGTCACAAGGACCTTAAGAGAATCGCTATTTTTCAATACAGAACGAACATCACCAACAGTCACATTTTCGGCGCCACCGACTTCCGCCAAAAATGCCGCGGCATCCTGCTTGGACGTAAAATTGACCGTCACAAACTGGCGTGCCCTAAAACGATTTTTCTTAGACTCGTTGTTCGTAAAATCCCATTGGGATTTAATTCCAATCCTTGCGGTATGAACTTCTATTTCGGATTCAGCAACACCCAATCTTCTAGCGAGAGCCACAATGGAATCCTTCACGCGCCCCACCTGACCATAGATTTTCTCCCTGTCATCGCCATCAACGACAGCCCCTGCGTAAATAGTAAACAAGTCCGCCAAAAATTTCTTCGATTCTTCCTGACTCACTTGGACATAAGATTGCTTAGAACCGTCACGGCCTTGAAGTTGCACAGACACATTCAAATGAGCATTGATGCCTACAGAATCAGAATAGCTATTGCGCTCATTCACATTGGAATTACCTTCTGCGGCAAGAACCTTCCCCACCTTGGCACCGACACTTCTTGCATACACATCAGCCTGTTCCAGCACTTTCTTGCACGTACGCTTTATCGTTTCGACCTCTAGCGAATCCGCATTTTTCAATCCGCCAACAGTCTCGAAATCATCTATAAAATCGAGAGTTGCCAGTTTACGCTCAACAGCATCGCTAAAGGACTTGGTCGCAAGCTTTATCTCGACCTCCTGCTCGGCCTCATAGCCCACCTTAACTCTCTTGCCATCGCGGCGACGTTCTATGTCATTAGAAATACGCATCGAACGGAGATCGTAGCTTGACTTATCGACATTCAATTCCTTGAGCATCGATAGAACCTTTTCGCGGCTTTCGTTCAGCAAGGCAAAAGCACGGCTCTTCTCTTTTTGCTTTTGGACAATCTTGAACGTAATCTTGTACTCGTCAGCAACAAACATCTCTTGCTCACTTGTCGAAAGAGAAATGACATTCCAACTATCCTTAGAGTTCGCAGACTCGCTCGCGGAAGCCTTCGCCTGTTCGGCAGATTCTGCCTGTTTCGCCGCATTTCCTTCGTGCGAAAGCCTCATAGAAAGCAAGAGGCACACAAACGCAAGCACGATGATGACGATATACGAAACCTTATTTTGCATATTTTCTCCTTTTTTAACATCCACAAAATCAAAACCGCAGGCGAACCATTCCTGCGGAATTCATCCAATGATAAACTACTTAATTTCTTAGTTACGATTCAGAAAAATAATATTTACGAGATTTCTACCGCAATCCATGACGGCATACCTCTTGCTATACAAAAGGAGCATTAGCCAAATCCCAATTGAAAAAGCATCGACCTTTTTTGACCCAACGCGTCTTGGAGATACGCCTGCCCGATCCGTCGTACATCATCGAAAGGCGGGCGGTATCGCTGGAACTTCCCGTAGGTTGCTGCGTCTGTGTGAATTCGATTGGCATACCTCTCCAATCATAGGAAATTTTCAGGCAGGATCTGTAAAACTACTTATTTTCGCCGAAGAACCCATGTTCCGAATACTGCGACCACATTTCGAACATCGTCAGATAGTTGTTCTTGATGTATTTCTGGATGATCGCAAGTTCTTTATCGGAAAGCGCCCCGCGTTTTTGGACAATCGTATCGCCATCCGACTTGATGAACAGTTTCGCTGAGCCGGTTTCTGTCAGTTTCGAATCGCTCGCGTGTGCGTGGATACATTCGACGATGCACGCCATCGTGAAATAGAGATAATAGCCCGCAATTTTGAAAGGGAAATACTTCGGCATCAGTCGTTACCAATCAAGTCCTTGTTTTTCAAGTAATAAGCTTGCACAAGAGCGAGACGGCCATCATCCATCGAAGACATTATCATGTCGCCATCTTTGTTGAGCACACAGGCTTGGTCAGGATTGCTTAGATAAAGTATCTTGATGTCGCCGTTTTCCATAACGGTAAACGAATAGTTTGCGATAATCATGTCGGCGTTGTCGGCGATTTCTTTAAGCTGTTGCTCGGACATCTCCTACCTCTACGGACTTTATCGGTTTCAAGAAAAGCTTCGGATCAATATAAAGGTTTTCCAGTATCGGAACCAAGTCAATATAATCTTCGACAAGCTTATCCTGGCTATGGCTATAGACGGCATCGACCACAAGGTAGCCGTTGTCCCATTCTTTGACCCTCGCTATCCGAACAAGACTATACGGTCCCTTGAACCGGATTGTCCGTCCGTTAAACGAGAAAGATATGTACCCCCCGTCATTCGACAGGAGCGCCTTTGAATTGACCATACCGCTAATATACATTTATTCCCTTACAGGCGCAAGTGCCCGATTCCATAAGGAAACCATTGTCAATCGCCTTGCATACTGAATATATGGAAAAAAGCCGCCGAGGCGACTTTTGGTGAACTAAAGATGGAATCGTTTCACCATCAACAAATTCTGCAAAAGCTATTTCGAAAGCAATTCTAACACTTTTTAAGGAGCGCTAAAACTTTTTTCCACCTTTTTTATTCCTTCTATAATAGACTTAATAGAGGTGTTTCCAGGGGGCATGATTGGGTTATAATTTCCCTTAGCTTCACCCAAAGAGTCAAATTTTAAGTGAATTTGATAATCCGAAGTATCCCTCACCGTACTACTTGTCACCTCAGGAATATTTGAATCCATACTCACAACCTTGCCAAGAGAATCAAAACAAATTGTTGTTACAAAAGGATTGTTAAAAATCATAATGCAATCAATATCATCTCGATTTTCATTTTTATAGAGAATCTTTATCCCCTTAGGCAAAGTCGACTCGTTAATTCGATAGTTGCTAAAATCATCTATTTTCCCTAAAGGATTTTTTTGAATCACACAAATCGATGTTTCGCATCTTATATGTTCTTCATCTTTTTTTTGATTACACGAAATAATCAAAATCAAAAATATCAATAAAATTGGCGTATAACTATTCATAATCATAATCACTATTTCAAATCTATTTGCATAAAAGCATCATAATCTCTTCCATAAATGGGATCATACTCTTTCCCAAAGGCTTCATGATTCTTAGGAAGGGTTCCTTCTCGGATGGCATTATTTACACCTAATAAATCATTATATGTAACATCTTTTATAAAGTCTTTTTTAGGATTTTCATGCCAACTAGCTTTTGGAATGCCCTTTAAATGGTCCCATTCATGTCGTCCCGTTTTAGCGGTCATCACAAGATTATTTTTATAATTTGTATTAATATCGATTGCATCTAGACTTTTCCATGAATGACCGCCTTCATCCATACTCGAATAATTAAATGTAATCATTCTATCTGAATTTTTCATTTCATTCCAATCATTTTTTAAAATCTCGCTACCAAAAAAATCCACCTTTACAAGTTTATCATAAATGTATTGACCAATATTTATGACACGATCATTTTCAGCGAACTCATTCCCTTCAGCATCCATCCCGTTCACTGGATTATATCCATTCCCTGCATACAAATACGGGCTAGCAAATTGCCTCATCGGGTCCACGCTTGTCCACATTCCGAGCATCGGGTCGAGATAACGGGCGCCGAAGTAGTTCAGCTTAATTTTCTCGTCACGCTCTTTTCCAGTGAAATTCTCGGTAAACTTATCATCATCCGCGTTTTGCGCAAACAAGATTTGCCACGAGCTTCAACACCACCGCCACCACAATTGTCGTGGTCATACTGATGAAAGGCATCCACGGCCAGCTAAAGATATTGCCGAGAAGTGCGGGCACACCAAACGCGGGGATTCCCTGGATGAGTACGAGGCTTACCATGCCGCAAATAACGGCGATAATGACTTGCCAACTGCGCAAATTCTTCACAAAGAAGGCCAAAAGGAACATGCCGAGAAGCGGTCCCGTGAAAAGTCCCGTAAAGAAGAGGGCGTTCTTGAGGAGGCTCCCCTGCTGCGTTGCGGCAAAGAGTGCAAAGAACACGCCAAGTACACCCCAGACAGCCGTCCAGATTTTGGCGCGCTTGAGCCCGCCCATTCCCGCAGATTCGTCCCAGCCGAGGAAGTCGCGTTCAGACGTATTGCTGAGCGAATTGATGGCGCCCGAAAGGCTGCTCATGGCTGCCGCGCAAATAGCAGCGACAATCAAGCCCGTCACGCCGACCGGGAGGCCGTTCACGATAAAGTACGGGAACACGTCGTTCTGCCCGATGCCCGCCGGAACAGTAGCGACTTTTGAAACGTTGTAATAAACGTAAAGTGCGGCGCCTACCCAGTAAAAGAGAATCGAGACCGCACAGCCAAGCACCATCGAAAGGATGCTCGAACGGTTGGCCGCCTTCACATCCTTGCAGCTGAGGTAACGCTGCACGAACTGCTGGTCGCAACCGCGAATGGCGATTTCAAGAATTGCATAAGCGAAACCTGCCGAAATCAGCGTGCGTGCATTAGAAACATCCATTGACGGATTCCACCAACGTGTCTTGCCGGCTTCGCTTGCGAGTGTCGCCATTTCGCCAAAGCCACCCACCGCATTTGCAATGAGCAAAAGCACCAGTGCACCGCCGCCAAAGAACACGACAAACTGCATCACATCGGTCCAGATGACCGCCTTGATGCCGCCGAACCACGTGTAGAAAATCGCAACCGCCGCCGAAACGATTATCGCCAATTTCAGGTCGATATGCAAAATCTGTGCAAGCACAAGCGATGGCGCATAAAGTAAAATTCCCGTGCGGAGCAGCAAATGCAAGCAGTAAAAGATGGCCGCCAAGCGACGCACCGACTTGCTCCCGAAACGCACTTCGAAAAGTTCATAAGCGCTCGAAATGCCCGACGTGCGGAACCGCGGAATAAACACAAAACCCACCACGAAGATGCTGAGCAAGGCGCCAATCTGGAACATCAAAAACGTCATGTCATCGCCATAGACGTCGGCTGGTGCGCCCAAGAACGTCGTCGCGCTCACGGAAGTCGCGATGAGGCTGATGCCCACGGCCACCCACGGCATCGAGCCGCCGCCGAACATGTATTCCTTGAGGTTCTTGTTTCCGCGCGAAACCCAAAGCCCAATCGCAAGCGAGAGGAGCAAGTAACCGAATAAGACAATCCAATCAATAACTGTGAACATAGGTTAGTAGGCAGTGGTTAGTTTTTTTTCGTCATCCTGGAGGGAGCGCGTCGCGAACTCATAGTTCTAAACCGCTCCCACCGCTTCAGTTTCAACGGTTTCAAAACGCACGACCTGGTTGCGGCCGCCGTCCTTCGCCTTGTAAAGCGCTTGGTCGGCATTGTTGACCGCCTTCTTCATGTCCGTGAATCCAGGCTCCACGAGGAACGCGCCAATGCTCACCGTCACACGAAGCGGATCCGGCTGATGGACGTTGAATTCCAACTTGCCGACTGCCTTGCGGATACGTTCAGCCGTCTCGATCATGCCCTCCGGAGTCGTATCAATGAGCGCCACGACAAATTCCTCGCCGCCATAACGCGCAACGATATCGATTTCTTTGCGGATTTCGCCACTGATTGCAAAAGCGATTCCCTTGATGACCTCGTCGCCAACAGGATGCCCATAAGTATCGTTCACGCGCTTGAAGTGGTCGATATCCATCATGAGCACGCCGATATTGTACTTTTTACGGTCCGCACGAACTTTTTCGGTCCTCAGCGATTCTTCCAGCGACCGATGATTCATGAGTCCTGTAAGTCCATCGCGAGTCGCAAGGTCCTTACCCTTTTCGAACTGACACGCGCGCGCATAAGCAAAGCCCGCCACGCCAGCAAAAGCCTTCAAGAGTTTTTTCTCGTGATCCTGGTAGCGGTTGGTGAAACGGCTTTCAAGGCAGATAGCCAATTCCGCGGTCTTGGAATCCGGTTCCGACGAAACAGGCATTACAAACAACTGACGCAGTTCCATGTTGCGTTTTTCGGAATCGTTCAGTCGCGGCACATAATCGGCATAGCCCGAATTGAACGAACGGAATACAGGACGGTTCCTCATCAAGGCGAGCACAAAAATGCCTTTATCAGATAACGTAAACGACTTGTTGACAAACTGCTCGGAATCCATACCGACGCAATAGACGACATGGCCCAGACCTTCCTTAGGTTTATCGAGGGCAAGAATCGTCAATCGGTCGAACGGCATGTTCTCCTTGACGTACTCGAACATCTGCTTGTAAATATCCTTGACGGACATGGTCTGGAAGAACTTGCGCTGGTAATGGTAAAGCGTACTGAACTGTTGCTGTTCAATATAGTTCTGCGCCGAAGCAAAGCTCTTGAAACTCACCATGAACATTGCCTGGGCGATGTACGTGAGCGCCTGCGCCTCGGCTGCCGTAAACGCATTCGGGTGCAGCGAGTCCACCAATAGTACACCCAAGCGCTGTTCGTCGCGGCCCAGCAGCGGAACACCGACCAAGGAACGAATCATCCTGTTTTCGATGTAATATGTCAAGCGTTTTCCGACCAGGAGGTCGCCTTCCAAAATGCGGGAAACACCGGGGCGCAACAACTGGCTCAAAATTCCCATATTCTCGGTTATCTTCGCCCCCGTATCAATGCAGTTCGGGATATCGCTTTGGAACATTCTCAATCGAAGTTCATTCACGCTGCCACCATTCGTAAAGATGGTGAGTGTATTCGCTTGCGGCATCAGCACCTTGAGGCAACGCAAGATATCGCCAAACGCCTTATCCACATCGGAGTTTGCACGTTCCCAAATATGATTGACCTGCAGAGAAGAATTCGGTTCGTTCGATTCCACCTTGTTCGCATTCGTAAATTCATTACGCAAGTCCGGCGACACGACCGGTGTAAGTGTCGTCGAATGCTTGTCCCGCTTAATCACCGGAAGTATAGACGTATTCGGATTGTTCGGACGGTTCATCACAGCCAAGGAGAAGGCGACAACCGCAAACGGGATAAGGAAAAGGAACATCCCCCCCTGAAACGCCAACCCAAGCAACGCCCCTGCAACAACAAACAATATTTCAGATACGGACATACAACCCTCTACAAGCGGAAAGACCGATATAACATGACAATCGCGAGACCGGCATAAATGAAGTGACTGTTCCACGCCGCCCAGAAAGGCGAAAGCGCTCCATTTTCACCCATTTTAAGTCCAATCCTCTCTAGGATATAATAGCTAAAAACAAGCAAAAGGCCAACACCGAATTTCTGGGAGAGCCCCCCAGAACGGCTATACCGATGGCAAAGGGCCGCCCCAATCAAAAGAACAATCAGGTTCATCCAATGGGCGGAATACTTGAACTGCAACGCCGTTTCCATCGCGCGGGTATCTTCGCCAGAACGTCGAAGGACATCGATTCGCGCCTTGACCATCTTGGAATCCATTTCATCGGCAAGCTGGCGTTCATTAATCAAGTCGTTCGGATGCGTCAGCACCTTTCCGTTCATATTCTCGCGCTGGATAGGAAAGAACTCGACCGAGCCATCCTTGTGGAACACACGGCGGTATCCATTTTCAAACATCCAGTAAGCGAGCGAATCCTTCTCAACCCAACGGATCAGGCGCACATCGTAACGTTCTACTAGGCGGCCTTCACTGCGAACCAGGAGTACGACATCTCGCCCCACTTTACTCGTACCGGAATAGTACTTGAAAAACCAGCTGCTCTTTTCGCTATCGATAAACGTGAAATCCTGCTTTTCCTTGATGCGCGGGTTCTTGCGCTTTTGGGCGTTTGTTTCCATGATTTCAAAACGCCTGTGGTTTGCATCCGGGAGCCAGTGTTCGCTCATTTCGTAAGAGCCAACCGACATGAATACGCCAAGCAAGAATATCGGGAAGAGAGTCTTGAGCGGACTTTGTCCGGAACTCTGCATGGCACTCATTTCAAGGTGCCGCGCCATATTGCCCACCGAGGCCAAGACCGCGATAAACAATGCAACCGGGGTAATCAAATAAAGGATATACGGGAGATAGCTCAGGTAGTAGTCTCCCACGAGTTTCATATCGCGGGAAAGCCATGTCTTGATATTACCGACAAAGTCAATTACGACAAAAATGAGTACCGCACCGCAGACCACGATGAGGAACATTTTCAAGAAGTTCCAAATAAGATAACGGGAAAATCTCATCAAAACAACTCCGCAATTTTGCCGAAAACAAAACTAAAGAAACGACCTATTGCCCTAAAGACAATAAACCTGCCTCCAAAGCGTCCGATTTTTCCGAAGAAACTGCGGATTATGGAATTGCCAGTAAATCGGTCGCGAATCATCGCACGCGTAAGGAGGATACCAAACACACCAATAAGGATATTAGAAATCCACATGGCGAGTTCCGGAGAGACAATCAAGCGGTCAGCGAGGTTTTCGCCGCCGATAAGGCAAATCCAGTAGATGACAAAGAACGCAAGGCTGTAAAGGATGCCTGTACCGATGCCGCCCTTGCGGGCCATGATTCCAAGTGGGGCGCCAATCAATATAAACACGAAACACGCAAACGCCGTGCTGAACTTTTTGTGAATTTCGACCAAGTACTGCGCTTCACGTTTGAGTTCGCCTTCCATACGGCCCCAAACGCGTTCTGTCGCACGCATCGAGGATGCCTCCTGCACACGGACTTTGCGCAGCCCATTTACGAACTGCATGGAATCTTGTTTCGCGGCATTTTTCGCATCGGCAGGAACAATGCTATCGCCTATGACGAGTTCGCGCATGCGCATCAGCGTCGGCAACCGGCGGGACTTGGCCTGGACCGCTGCCGAGTCATATTTTTCACGGGCGTCCGTCACCACCTCCCACATCATCTCGACCGGCATTTCGCGGTCGCTGCGGTAACTGCGGCTACGGCGTTCGAGGCGGTCATCCACATTCTGCATGGCCAAATCCTGCGAGAAGAAACGGATGCGGAAATAGTTATCATTATCGTCCGGATCGACGAGATGCGTCTCGCCACTGCGGAGTCGGAGCATGAGCGTCGCCCCGTTATCGACGTAATCCATCGTGGCGCTGTCGGCATAGACAATACGCGGAGCACCCTTCTTTTCCATTTCAAAAATTTGGATCCCGTACAACGTTCCCGAAACGGGGTCGATGCGGTTCACCCAAAGCTGGACTCCGGGGAACTGCGTAATCAAGCGCCCGGCATCCACGAACACGTGCGGTTTTTTGCGCGATACGGCGTTCATCAGTTCGACCGACCTGTGGTTCGCCTCCGGGAGCACCCAGTTGTTGAACACCACCATCAGGACAGAAAGCAATAGCGCCACAAGCAGCACCGGGCGCATCAGCGACAACGGCGAAATCCCCGCCGCCTTGACTGCCGTAATTTCCTGGTCGCCCGACATACGGCCAAACGCCATGAGGCTTGCGACAAGCACTGCCATCGGAATCGACAGTGAAAGCATCCACGCGAGGTTCAAAACAAAAATTTCGATAACGGTAGATGCAGGCAAGCCCTTGGACAGCACATTGTCCAATATCTTGACCAAAAAGTCAACTACAAACAAAAAAGTAATGCCAAAGAGCGACGCCAAAAAAGGGCCTATCAGCTCTTTCAACACATAGCGGACTAAAATCATTTTTCTCTAGAGTCGTTTTTTTCTACTTTACAGCGTGAAAGTTAGAATTAACCAAAGAAAAAAAATGAAAACTCTTTTCAAGAATACCCTGTTCGTTCCTCTTTTCCTTTATATGACAACTATGATGGGTTGTTCCTCCACCTCTAACGAGAAAATGACCCATACCGACTGGTGCAAGAAACGCTATGATGTCGCAGAAGAACTTTTCAAGTCAAAGAAGTACGGCAGGACAGTCGAGAAACTCGAAGAAATCCTTTCTACCTGCGCTGGGTCGGGCTACATGGAACAAGCGCAGTTCCTGCTTGCCGAAAGCTATTTCAACCTGGAGCAGTGGATTGAGGCCCGTGGCGAATATGGAAGCTTTATCGTAAACTTCCCAGCATCCCCATTTGCCGAAACCGCAGAATTCCGCAAGGCCGTCTCGTCGTTCAACATGGATTACAAGGTCGATCGCGATGAATCGAACACAACCGCCGCATTGAAAGACTTCGAGCGCTACCTCGCCAACCACCCTAGTTCCCCGCTCCGCGACTCCGTCAACTACTATTACGACCAGCTTATAGATCGCGTAGCCGAGAAGGAATTCCAGACAGGCCGTCTCTACTTGCGCATGGAAAAGCCGCAAGCCGCAGTGATTTACTTCAAGGAATTTTTGGAAACTTACCCGAAGGCCAAGCGCCGTCAAGAGGTCCTGTTCCTCATTTCGGACGCCTACACAGACCTCGACCAGTTTGACCCTGCAAGACAATATCTCGCGATAGCGCAAAACGAAGCACTCGAAGATGCCGAGATTCAGAAACGAGTTAAAAAGGCTGAAACAAAAATCGCCAATGCCGAAGAAGCTTACGAAAAGCGACTGAAACAAGAAGCCGAAAAGAAGCGTCTCCAGAAAGAAGAAAAGAAATTGACAAACTAGGCAACGGATGAAGTCCCAGTCCAGATTCACAATTCTCTGTATCCTGACGGCATTGGTATTCGCAACAAATGCCTTTGCTGATAGTGATGAAAAACTGGACCACGACTATTCCATCCTTTCGGTCTTTGTGCAGCCTTCCATCTCGTTCATCAGTTTTACGGAACGCGAATACTTCCAGAACGCCATCGACACAATCTATTACGGTTTCAGGGAAAGCGCCATCAACAGTGCCGAATCCCTGAATGTCGCGAAGCAGGATTTTCAGAAAGTGAACTTCTGCTTTCCGGTTACTGCCGGAATCCAATGGCAGTTCTTGCAAGACCACTTCTTAAGCGCGGGCATCGGTTTTATCTACGATAACGAGTCCGTGGTGCTCACCGACCGCAACAGCAGCACCCACAGTTACGAATACACTCTACAGGGGATTCCGCTTTTTCTCGAATACCGATTCGCGTTGCCCAAAAACTTTATCACACTCAGCACGGGCGGACTCTTCAGCATTGCGGTTCGCTGGTACTGGGTTTTGCCGGGGACCGAAATTTATACAACCTGGGGTTATCTCGGTGCAAAGACACCGCTCTTTGGCGCCGGCTTTGGCGCAAGCGTGGGTTACCTTTTTGCCAGCTGGAGGAACTTCAAACTCTATGGGGATATTGGATTCAACTCTATTTCTGTGAAGTCCAACAAGAAATTCTCGGACATTGTCCCTGGCGGGCCAGACGAAAAAGCCAAATGGAACCTGGGCGGGATTCTGCTACAGATTAGGGGAACGTTTGGATTCTGGAACAAGCCGAGACCCAATGATGACGATGACGACGACGATGATGATGACAATCCATCGCTCCGCAAAAAACGAATTTTGAACAAACTGCGTTCCATAAAGGATTCCGCGAAAAAAGATACCATGAATACGGCGGATAGCGCCGGTGTGGATTCCGTGAGCGCCAATGTCGCAGATTCCGTGAAAGCAACTAGCGCCAGCGTGGATTCCGTAAGCGCCGCCGACGCAGATACAGCAAAATCAATCACTGCAGATTCTGCCAAAGCAACCGTCGCCGATTCCGCGAAGGTCGATTCAAGTACGGTCAAAAATTCAATAGCTGCAGACTCCGCAAAAGTCAAGCCCGACACGGCCAATGCTCCCCCGCAACCGGCGAACAAGCCCGAAGATGCCGCATCCGTCAAGCAGCCTGAAAAGCAGCCAGAACAGCCTGCACAGTCAGCGCCTGCAGAAAACGTCAAATCAAAAGGGGACTGATGAGTTTGTTGCCAGGGGAAAAATTGCGTTACGCCGAAACGCATTTTAAGTTCAAGCTACCCTGGTCGCTCCTTTACAAGCCGTGGCCCGAAATCATTTTTGACGCCCCGTTCCAGTTTGTGCCGGGAGTAAGCCCGTACCTGTGGATTGTCGTGCGCGATGCCGACCGGTTCCCGACAACAATAAAGGCAGCAGAAATTTTACTCAAGCACTGTGTTGATAACACGTTTGACCAAACGCTTGACAACGTGCAAAATAAAGCACGACAACCGGACATTTCTATCCACAAAGACTTGAACAACGAAGTCCACGAGCAAATGAAATTTATTCCGCTCGCACTCGGTGAAATCCCGGCGGGCACTTACGAAGCGTATTGCAAATTGACAGTCGAAAGAGAAGGCAAAGCGCAAACATTCGAACGCTGGAACTTGCCCCGACTCAAGCCGACTCCGCTCCGCTTTAAAGTTTTGAACGAGCACCCTCCCATCGCTCCTGGCTTTGCCGCAGGCGAGATGCATTGCCATACGCACTATTCCGCCGACCACGTGGAATACGGCGCCACACCAGAAGTGTTGCAGCTGGCAGCTAAAGCCGTCGGGCTCGATTTCGTGAATTGCACCGACCACGCCTACGATTTTGCGTTCACGCAAGAAGACTTTACTAAAGAGGCGGATTCGCCTGTCCCGAGATTCCAGAAACTGCGCGAAGAGATTGCCGCGCTCCCAAGCAAAGACGAAAACGGAAACATCATGCCGCTCATGCTTGCAGGCGAAGAAGTCTCCGCAGGGAATAGCAAAGGCGAGAACGTACATGTGACAGTCCTCGCCCCCGAAGGTTACCTCCCGGGGCTCGGCGACTGCGGCCGCTACTGGCTCGACAACAAGCCTACCCGCAGCATCAAGCAAATTCTGAACATGACCGGGGCGCACTGCTTCGCAGCCCACCCCTTCCAGCAAATGGGACTTCTGGAAAAGTTCATCTTCCGCAGAGGCTACTGGAAACCCGAAGATTTGAACATTCCGAACGAGCGCGCAGACAAAGGCACCAAAAAAACGCACTCCATTCGCGGACTCCAGTTCTGGAACGGCATCCGCGATGAAGGCTTCAAGCTCGGTCGCGAATTTTGGATAAATGAATTAGGCAAAGGCAATTATCTGCTCCCCATCGGCGGAAACGATGCGCACGGCGATTTGAACAGCATGACCGCGGTCGATTTACCGCTCTTTTCGCTCAAGCACACACGAGCGCATATTTTCGGCAACGTCCGCACAGTTGTGAAAATCATGGACCCTACCGGCAATCCGATTTTGTCATTCCCGGCTCCGACCGGGAATCTCCCTACACAGCCCCCGCTGACTCTCGACGATTTAAACGCAGCCTTCTCCGCCGACAACTGCTACATCACCGACGGCCCAGCACTCTGGTGGGAACGCGATGGCAAGAACATCATCTTCCACGCCCGCAGCAACAAGGAAACCGGCGGTGGCTTCCGCTATATCCGCATCTACGGACGCCAAACTCTCCCTAACGGCAAGCTCGCCCTCGAAGAAGAAATTATGATCGGAAGCCTCGTCGCGGCCCCCGACCACG
>JAFWRL010000203.1 GCA_017520105.1 Fibrobacter sp. | reverse complement strand
TGTTTTGCATCGAAATCCGCTACAGGTGGTTATCCCTTGCCACCGGGTCATTGACAGCCGTGGTCGTTTAAGCGGGTTTGCACTTGGTGTCGGTTTAAAAAGACGCCTCCTCTGCATGGAAGGCGCCATTCCTAACGAGTTGATGTTTGATTCCTAACGTCATACTGAGTTCGAAGAACGAAGTATCCAGTTAAATTTTTGGATTTTTCACTACGTAACGCTTGTTCCGGATGAGACGTTACATTAGAAAGACTTTGACTAATAACTAGTAACTAGTAACTAGTAACTAGTAACTCATCATGCGCATTGGAGTGCGCCAAGCATGTCATAGACCTGGGCTTCTATGCTCAAAAGTTCCATATCGTAATTGGGCGACCATTCCAAAATAGTTACGTCGTTATTTTTGGCGTATTCGTGGAACAGCTTTGCATCTGCGACAGAATGGCTCAAAAGAACCGGGCATGTGTTGTTATGGATGTCGAGGCTTTCTATTAGCTTATCGGAGTAACCTCCGTAAGACGTATTAAAGACAAAGTCCGCGTGTGCACAAGCTTCATCAATGTCTGCTATGTTCGAATTCGCATCGCAGGCAAAAATTTCATCAATTTCGATATTTATGGGAGAATATATTCCTGCTTTGATGTCCTTAAGCGTAGAAACTAGTCCATGCCCTAGAATTGTATCGGCTCCCCAAATCAAAACGTTCATACACACCTCAACTTCTTACAGTAATTGAAAAAGTTACAATTCGTACTTTTTTATTACGCGCCCCATATATAGTAAAATTTTTTGAATTTTGGAATGTTTTCTTAACAATTCCGTACGTTGATTTGACGAATATCACACTTCGCAAAAAAACGGGATTATGACCTGACAAGGCGTTTACTCGTCGTTTTTTATTCCGAACTTGGGCCGGGATGGAGAAGACTATTATTATATTTGGTACGTAATTTTTAACCCAAAGCCGACGAGTTCCGCTCTTAGCTGACCGTCGCAAACTCAAAAGGAAAAAACAATGGCTGACAATCTGTCCGTCCTCGGCAAGGCCCGCAAGGCCTACCAGCCGAAACTCCCCGTCGCTCTCCGCGACGGCGCTCTCAAAGTTGCTCTCGTGAAGGGCAAGCCCACCCAGTCCGTCCGTGACCAGGCCAAGATCAAGGCTCTGTTCCCGAACACCTACGGCGCTCCGTACATCGGCATGAAGAAGGCTACCAAGGCCGCTGCCGGTAAGGCTCTCAACGTGGGCGTGGTGCTCTCCGGTGGCCAGGCTCCTGGTGGACACAACGTGATTGCGGGTATCTTCGACGGTATCAAGAGCATCAGCAAGAATTCCAAGCTCCTCGGCTTCCTCGGCGGCCCCTCCGGCCTCGAGAACGGCAAGTTCATCGTGATCAACGAAAAGATCATGGACGCCTACCGCAACACTGGCGGATTCGACATCATCCAGTCCGGCCGTACCAAGCTCGAAACTGAAGAACAGTTCAAGAAGTGCATGGCTGTTGCCAAGGCTCAGAAGCTCGACGCTATCGTGATCATCGGTGGTGACGACTCCAACACGAACGCTGCCGTTCTCGGTGAATACTTCCAGGCCAACGGAGCTAGCTGCGTGGTTTGCGGCT
>JAFWRL010000202.1 GCA_017520105.1 Fibrobacter sp. | reverse complement strand
TTCGCTGCCGGTCGTGCCCGCGCGGAGGGCAGCGTAGATGTACTTGAAACCCTTGGAGGCCATCGTTTCGAGGCGTTCCTTGGTCATGCTCGGTGCCGCCACCGGGATGTTCTCGAGGCCGTGCTTCTTGCAGGCTTCGGTGAGACCTTCGTCGCAATCGAACGGAAGGTCTGGAATGATGCATGCAGAAACGCCTGCGTCCTTGCACATCTTCACGAAGTTCTCGATGCCCGGCGTAAAGGCGAGCGAGCCGTAAGTCATGATGTAAATCGGCGTCTCGGGGTGGCATTCGTGAATCTTCTTCACGACTTCAAGCCCCTGCTTGGTAGAGAATCCCTTCTCGAGAGCGATGGTGGAGGCGGTCTGGATTGCTGGACCGTCGGCGCTCGGGTCGCTGAAGGCAAGCTGAATTTCAAGGATGTTGGCGCCACCCTTCACAAGTGCGTCGGCGATGGCGATAGAAGTTTCTGCGTCCGGGAATCCCGCAATAAGATGAGACATTAACTTGATCATATTTTTCCTGTCATGCCCGCGAAGGCGGGCATCTCCTTTTACTTATTCATAATCTCCGCGTCGTGGATGTCTTCGTTGTTTTCAAGGCGCTTGAGTTCGGCCTTCAGGAATTCCTTCCACTTTTCGGGGCGGAACACCGGGCTCGTGATAAAGATGTCCTTGTCGCCGCGGCCACTCATGTTGATGACCAGCGCCTTGTCCTTCGGAAGTTCCTTCGCAATCTTCATGGCAGCTGCACCGGCGTGCGCACTTTCAAGCGCAAACAGAATGCCTTCGTTACGGGCGAAGAACTTTACGGCTTCCAATGCTTCCTTGTCGAGGATGGCGGTAAATTCGACGCGGCCGGATTCACCGAGGGCGGCGAGCTGCGGGCCAATGCCCATGTAGTCGAGACCTGCCGAAATGGAGCGCGTCGGCATGGATTGACCATCTTCGTCAATGAGGAAGCGGCTCTTGTAACCCTGCACGATGCCTTCGCGGCTGGCGTTACCCGTCATGCGGGCTGCGTTTTCACCGACGTTCGGGCCGATGCCTCCGGCTTCTGCACCGATAAGGCGCACATTCTTGTCTTCGATGAACGGCGTGAATACACCGATGGAGTTGCTACCGCCACCGACGCAAGCGACCACTGCGGCAATGTCGATGTTGCGTTCGGCTGCCTGGCGCTTGACTTCTTCACCGATGATGGACTGGAACGTACGGACGATATCCGGGAACGGGGCAGGGCCGAGGGCGGAACCGAGCACATAGTGTGTGTTCTTGAAGTTTGTTGCCCAGTCGCGCATCGCCTCGTTCACGGCATCCTTCAGGGTGCGGCTGCCGCTCGTGACCGGTACGACCTTTGCACCGTACATTTCCATCGTGGCAACGTTCGGCTGCTGACGACGGACGTCAACTTCGCCCATATAGACAACGCATTCGAGGCCGAGCTTGGCGCAAGCGGCTGCCGTGGCGAGCCCGTGCTGACCGGCACCCGTTTCGGCGATGATGCGTGTCTTGCCCATCTTCTTTGCCAAAAGGCACTGACCGATAGCGTTGTTGATCTTGTGGGCACCCGTGTTGGCAAGACCTTCGAGCTTGATGTAGATCTGCGCACCGCCCAGGAGTTCGGTCGCCGTCGGGGCAAAGTACAGCGGGGTCTCGCGCCCAATGTAGTCGCGCTGGATGATGCGGAGCTCTTCGAGAAATTCCGGATCGTGAATGTACTTGTTGAAGGCCGCTTCGAGGTCGTCGAGCGGGCGGCGGATAATCTCGGCAACGTACTTGCCGCCGAACTTGTCAAAGAAACCGTTGTCTGAGGTAATCATAGTCATTAGTTGTTCTTGTTAAAGCATCATCCTGACCCTCGTAGAGGGGAAGGATCCAGGTCTGGATGCTTCCTCCTTTCAGTCGTCAGCATGACGTTTTATGGTTTAAAGTTCTAGTTCAGTTCATTTCCTGGTAAAAAATTAAAGGCCTTCGGGGAGTCCGAAAGCCTTTTTCAATTTTTGGTTGCAAACACTTGATGAAAACAGCAAACCGGACTCTATGTTCTAGAGCCCCACCACCAACGGTTGAAACGGATTACTGCGTTCATCTTCATACTATAAATGTAGGAATAGAATGCGATTTTGGCAAGGGAAAGCTGGAAAATTAGTCAAAAAAAGAGGCTTTCGGTACCGTCCCGAAAGCCATATTAAACACTTGATGAAACCAGCAAACCGTTTCCGTTTTACGGGAACCCTTCCCGCAAGCGGTTTGAGTTGGATTACCGATTTCACCTTTACATTAAACAATATACACTGTAATTCGTTGTCAGTCAATACTTTAATGATATTTTTATTGTAAATTTTTAGTAAGGTTTTCAGGACGTTCCGATCTGTAATCTTTAAATTTTTTTATTCATAATCGCGAATTTTAATTAAATCGTTTATTTTTCCTCTGTTTTTTACGTCTAAAAAGTATATTTAAAGAGACATAGTATAGAGTTCGCTCTTATTCTTGTAGTTGGAAAACGACCAAAAATTTCTAGGCAAGAGAAAAGGGCAGGCACTCACACCCAATGGTGTGGGTCGTTTGCGTTTGTTTTGCTTAAGGTTTACTTGGTCGTTACCTCAACTACTATAGGCGCAGACGATTCCACGCTTTTTTTGTGCTTTGGGATTATTGCGCTAGGGTAAGGCGGCTCCATCGTTGATTTTCAACAAAAGGAGTCAAAATGAAAAAGGTCCTCATTCCAAATTTTGCGAGTATCGTCGCTTTCGCAAGTTTGTTTTTCGTGATTGCTTGCGGCGATGATAACGGGACTTCGCCTGATTCGTCTGAAACAAGTTTTACAGTGAGCAGTTCTGGTAAAAAGCTTTCTAGTTCAGGCTCGGTTAGCAGTTCAAGTGAAAAAAGTTCTAGTTCAAGCAAGGCTCTTTCTAGTAGTTCGTCTGCAGAATTTGAGTACTTGACCAAATCAAAAAAGATGAAATTTACTTTGAAGTATTACAGACAAACAGTTTGTTCTATGGATGGGAAAAGTAAGAAAAACTGTAATTACGACGATGGTAATCCCAATGTGTCGTTTACAATAGACTTTATACAACCAGGCGGAAGCAAGACGACATTCTCGACAAAAGAATCCATTAACAAGAAATGGTTTGAATATGACGATTTGGGAGAATGGGAAGGGGAACTTTCGTTTACGACGGATGTCCCTGCTTTGACATCTATGATTAAGGTGTGTCCAAAGGTTGTTGATGTGGATGCTCTTTTTGATGATGATGTCTCTTCGGGCGATTGCTTCAGTAAATCCAATGTTGGACAACTTCCAAATAAGGAGGTGGTTAAGCAATCCGATACTCGTAGTGGCAAATATAAGCTTGAATGGGAATGGTATTTATATTAAACGGATGTCGGGTTATAAATGATTGTTGAAAGTGCTGCAAACAGCGCCCTCATTTTCTCGGGATTCTTGATGCCGGGGGCGTCTTCTATGCCGCTTGAAACGTCGATGAGTTCGGGGTGGAACTTTTCGCAGATCGTAGCGACGTTATCGGGATTGATGCCGCCGGCGAGCCAGAGCGGGAGTCCGCTTGCTTTTTCGCGGAGGAGCGACTCGGGAATGGTCTTGCCAGTGCCGCCGGGAATGCCCTCGACTTTCGCATCGAGGAGAACGCGGGGTTCACCGTTTTTGCGGAGAGTTGCGACGTAATTAAAATCTTCTGAGGAACCGACACGGGCGGCGCAGTAGCAGGGAAGGGCTGCGTTGCCGGAATCGTGCGGATCAACGCCGTGGAACTGCACTGCGTCGAGAACACCTTCTTGTGCGAGTTTGATGGCGGTTTTGCCTTCTTCGGAATTCGGATCGGTGATTACGCCAACGAGAAGCGGTACTGGATTCCCTCCCGCGCGGAGCTTGGTCGAGAATGACGTTACAAATTCTTCGGTGGTGAGGCGTTTGGTGGTGCTGAACACGAATCCGAGCATGTTGGCGCCGAGTTCGGTGGCGAGGATGCCGTCTTCGACCCGTGTGATGCCGCAGATTTTCACGAGCGGTCGGGGCCGCACGCTCCCTTCGGCAAGCTCAGGGAACTTTGCGGAAAACCTTTTGGCATTGCGGCGTTCTGCAAATTTCTTCCAAAATTGTCCGCGGGCGTTTTCGCATCCGCTTTTGAAGGAATTCACAACATCTTTTGCGAGCGGCGGATTCTTGGCGACGGCTTCGCCTACGAGGATTCCCGTAAAGCCGAGGTTGCGGGCGTATGTGGCGTCGCCTGCGCTCAAAATGCCCGATTCAAAAACGGCTTTGGCGGGGAGCTTGCTGCGGACGCTTGCGGGAATCAGCGGGTCCGTGTGGAACGTGGCGAGGTCGCGAGAATTGACGCCTGCGACAATCGTCTTGGCTGCAGCGTCACCGAGAGCCGTAGTCACAACCGAAAGTTTGCGAAAGTCGTCAGCCTCGCGGACTTCGACAAACGCCTGAATGCCGAATTTCTGTGCACGTTCGGCCATCTTCACGAGCTGTGTATCGTCCAAAATTCTTGCAATCAAAAGTACCGCATCAGCACCGCAACGATAAGCGATATCAATTTCGTCTTCGAATAAAAGAAAATCTTTGCGGAGCACCGCACAAGTGTGCAAGCCTTGCTGACGGCGGCGTTCCATCAAGTCGGCAACCGCTATCAAATCGCGGAGCGAACCCTTGAAAAAGTTCATCTCGGTAAGCACAGAAACCGCTTGGGCATGCGCTTCGGCGTATGTTGTTGCTAAACCCACCGGATCCAAGTCTGGCGCGATGTCACCCTTTGATGGCGATGCTCGCTTGACTTCGAGAATGGCTCCTGCATTGCCGAGAAATTCCGTATGACCGACGCGGCGTGCTTCGGGAATTTCAATATCGAAATTCAATCCAAGACGTTCAATATCTTCGCGACGCATGCGCACGATTTTTGACAAAATATCTTCGCTCATACTAGTTCCTTCCGTTCGGCTCGAGGGAAAAAATTAGAAAATTGTACGCTCAAATTCTGCGAGGAACTTTCGGCCTTGTTCCCATTCACCCAAATCGGAATCGGAATTGATGTGGCCGAGGGCGCCTGCATTGAAAACCGGCACTCCCCAAGCGTTTGCAAAGAATAGCGCACGTTCCATAGAAACGAATGGATCGTTTTCGCTGGCGACAACGCAAGCGGGCACGGGTAACTTTTGAAGCGGCATCGGAGCAAAGGACTTGATAATTTCTATGTTATCTACATCGCTAGGTGAAACGAGAAACGCCCCCTTGACTTGTGAAGGAATTTTACCTTGTTCAGCCTTTTGCGTAAGCCACATGACCGTTGTTGCAACACCGAGGCTATGTGCAACGATGATTGTGTCCGAGCCCAGATTATGAACCGCTTTGTCGAGCGTTTCTATCCATTCCTCTTTTTGCGGCTTGTCCCAGCAACGTTGTACGACACGTGTGGCATTGGGGAGACTCTTTGCCCAAAAACTTTGCCAATGGCGAGGACCAGAATTATTCAAACCGGGTACAATCAAGTAGTTCATCGAAAATCTCCGTATATTTCCTAGTATAATTATAGTAAAATGACGACTTGATTTTTTGCTATTTTCGATGCGCTTACTTCTTTTCGTAAATCTGGTCGAAAATCGCACCGTCGGCGAAATGCTTGGCCTGAGCCTCGTCCCAACCGCCGAAATGTTCAATCGTAACCAAGTTTACGTTCTGGTCGAATTCCTTGTACTCGTCAAGAATCGCCTTGTTCGTCGGACGGTAATGATGCTTTGCCGCAACATGCTGAGCCTCGTCCGAGTAGAGATAATTCAAGTATTCCGTCGCAAGCTTGCGCGTACCGCGCTTGTTGACAACTTTATCTACAATAGCGACCGATGGTTCCGCTAAAACGCTCACGCTCGGCATCACAATTTCATATTCGCTAGGGTAGTCCTTGATAGAAAGAAACGCTTCGTTTTCCCAAGAAAGTAAAACGTCCCCCTTGTTTTCTTCAATGAACGTATTCGTGGAACCGCGTGCACCCGAAGCCAAATCAAGAACGTTGTGATAGAGCTTCTTCATGAAATCTTTAATTTGTTCTTCATCTCCGTTGTACAGCTTCTCTGCGTACGCCCAAGCCGCGAGATAGTTCCAGCGTGCACCACCCGAAGACTTCGGGTTCGGCGTGATGATGTCGATGCCGTCTTTTGCGAGATCGCCCCAATCCTTGATTTTCTTGGGATTGCCCTTGCGGACGAGGAACGCGATAGTCGAAGTGTAAGGAGCGCTGTTGTGCGGAAATTCCTTGACCCAGCCGTCTTCTATGAGACCCGCATTGCGAACAATGTTTACGTCGTATTCCAGTGCGAGCGTCACCACGTCGGCTTCGAGCCCGTTCACCACCTCAAGCGCCTGCTTGCCCGAACCGCCATGAAACTGCGTAATCTTCATGTCTTTGCCGGTCGCCTCTTTCCAATGCTTCATGAAAATATGATTGTAATTGGAATAGAACTCACGCGTCGGATCGTAAGACACGTTGACAAGCGAGTTGTTTTCGCCTTCGTTTGAAGAACAATTGAAAAAAGAAAGAATTGCTGTTAATAAAAGAGCGGTCGCGAGAGTCGTCTTGATAAAGTTATGATTCATGTTGATTCCCCTTTTAACGATAATCGCGTGATGAACGTGCTCCTGATCTTGTTAAAAAATGATAGTAATTTAATGCAAAAAACTAAAAACGCCCCGAATAAACGGAGCGTTTTTCTTGACGAAAGTCTTGATTAGCTGTTCGTCGCGACCTTGACTTCTTCGATTTTCTTCAGCACGGAGCCGTCTTCCATCGCCTTCATGGCCATTTCGAAGCCTTCCTTGACGCTTGCGGCCTTCTTGCTGATGTAGAGGGCGGCACCGGCGTTTAGAGCGCAGGCATACTTGATGCCCGGGCGGCCCTTGCCGTTCAGCACGTCGAGAGCGAGGTTGAAGTTGTCAACACCTGTACCGCCGGCGAGGTCTTCGGGATCTACCGCCGGGACGCCGAATTCCTTCGGGTCAATGCGGTATTCGCGATATTCGCCGTCTTCGAGGATTTCGGCAATGGTCGTCGGGACGCACGGAGAGATTTCGTCGTAGCCGTCATCGGAGATGGCGACCATCACGCGCTTGGCACCGAGGGACTTGGCTGCCTTGGTGAATGGTTCCAGAATTGACTTGCTATAGACGCCGAGCATGAGGTACTTGGCTTCGGCCGGGTTCGTTAGAGGGCCGAGCAGGTTCATGATGGTCTTCACGCCGAGAACGCCGCGAACCGGGCCGGCAAAGCGCATGGCGCTGTGATAGACCGGAGCCATGAGGAATACGAAGTTCGTCTTGTCGATGACGCTTGCGGCTTTGTCTGGAGTCATGTCCAGCTTGAAGCCTGCTGCGGTGTAGAAGTCGGCGGCGCCGGACTTGCTAGAAACAGCGCGGTTGCCGTGCTTCGCAATCTTTGCGCCACAGCTGGCTGCAATCAGGCCGGAGAGCGAGCTCACGTTGAAGCTGCCCTTGCCGTCGCCACCGGTACCCACGATGTCGGTGAGTTCATCACCGCTGTACGGGAACTTGCGCTTCTTGCTGCTCAAGACCTTCGCGCAACCGGCGATTTCATCGGCAACAGGGCCCTTGCTAGAAAGTGCGGTGAGGATAGCGGCCATCTGGCGTTCATCCATGATGCCGTCGGTCAAGTCTTCCATGAACATTTCGGCGGTTTCGCGGGTCAAGTCCTTGCCTGCGGTAAGCGTGTTCAGGATTCCGCGAATGTCGAGCGGTTCGCGACGGTAGTTGAGAAAAGCCTTGAAGAATTCGTCGGCGCGGCCGCTGGCGATGGATTCCGGGTGGAACTGCACGCCTTCAATCGGGAGCGTCTTGTGGCGAATGCCCATGATATCGCCGTCGGTAGCGCGGGCAGTCACTTCGAAGTCAGAAGAGAGCGTCGATTCGTCAATGACGAGGCTGTGGTAACGCGTGAAGATGTTCTTCTTGCCAATGGTGCGGAAGAGACCCTTGCCGTCGAGGTCGATTTCTTCGGCGATGCCGTGCTTGATGAACTTGGCCTGCACAATCTTTGCGCCGAAAGCGTAACCGATGGCCTGATGACCGAGGCAAACGCCCAAAATCGGGAGCTTTCCCGCAAAGTGCTTGATGGCTTCCACGGATATGCCGGCGTCTTCGGGGCGGCCCGGGCCCGGACTCACGATGAGGCGGCTCGGATTCAGCTTTTCGATGTCGGCAATGGTGCATTCGCGGCTACGGAGCACGCGGATTTCTTCAGTGGTAATCTTGGCCAACGCCTGATAAACGTTGTAAGTAAAAGAGTCGTAGTTATCGATAATGACGATCATCTTAGTTTTCTCCTTCGAGCACGGCGCGGATGGCACCCAATTTTTCGTTCGTTTCTTCAAATTCGCGGTCAGCATTCGAGGCCGCGACAATGCCACCACCGGCCTGCAGGCTGATGGTCTTGCCCTGCTTCAGGCAGCAACGGATGGCAATGCAGAAATCCAAGTCGCCGTCGGATTCCATGTAACCCACCGCACCGGCGTAGAAGCGGCGCTTGACCTTCTCGAGGCCAGAAAGGATTTCAATGGCGCTGATTTTCGGGGCGCCGCTCACCGTGCCTGCCGGGAAGCTGGAGCGCAGCACTTCAATAGCCTTTTTGTTCTTCGCCACACGGCCCTGCACATCAGAGACCAGGTGAATCACGTGGCTGAACTTTTCGCATTCCATGTACTTTGTCGTTTCCACGGTGCCGGCTTCACAGACGCGGCCGAGGTCGTTACGGGCGAGATCGACAAGCATCAAGTGTTCGGCGCGTTCCTTCGGGTCGCCTTTCAAGTTCTTCATCAATGCTTCATCTTCTGCGTCGTCCTTGCCACGGCGGCGGGTACCAGCAATCGGGTGGATGGTGGCAATGCCTTCGCGCACGCGAATCAAACTCTCCGGCGATGCTCCGATGAACTGGTGCGTGCCGTAATCGAGGAAGAACATGTACGGAGACGGGTTCACTGTGCGGAGGCGGCGGTAAATGTCGAGCGCTGCGATGTCGCTTGCAAACTGGATACGGCGAGACGGAACGGCCTGCACGATGTTGCCGGCGATGATGTGCTTCTGCAGGGCTTCGACTTTTTCGGTGTATTCCTTGCGGGACTGTTCCAGGTCGGTCATGGTGATGCCCTTGCCGTACTGCTGTTCCGGAGCGAGGTAGCTGAAGTCTAGGTCGGCGAGGCGGGCCTTCACCTTTTCAATGGCGGCCTTCAAGTCAATTTGGTGTTCTTCGTAGTTCAGGGCGAACAAATGAAGTTTTTCGGTGAAGTGGTCAAAGACAATGTAAATGTGGCCCACCAAAAATTCCGCTTCGGGGATGTTGAGTTCGTCAACTTGCGGTGCGAGGCGAATCGTATCGCAACGGGCGCAGAATTCGTAACCGAGGTAGCCCACGCCCGAAGAAGGAATAGGAATCTGGTTGGGCGGCACCGTATTTTCGGCAGAAATCTTGAGCAAGGCATCGAGAATATCTCCATCACCTTCTGCCAAGAATTCGCTTTCTTTGCCATCTACAACAATGCTCACGTTCTTGTCGTTCTGGCGCAGGCGGAAACCTTCATCGACCATCAAAGTCGAATAGCGGCTGCGACCGTGGTCGAAACTGGCCGATTCGAAGATGGCTTTCGCGCCGAGCTTCTTGGCGAGTGAAAACGGGGTGTAACGTTCACCGGGGAGTGCGACATAAATGCTGTCAGTACGCGGAGCGTAACCCGGTTGTTCGGTGATATGGGTAATCTTAGTCATTTTAATCCTCTAGTTTAAAAACTCGTTTGCGTTTCGCAAAGGCTTTAAGTCCCGGAGGATTTCGTCAATTTTCGGAAAAAAGAAAGGCCTCCGTGAGTCCGGAAGCCTTTGCTTAAAAATCTTGGGTGATTTGTAACAAATACCGGGCTCTATGTTAGAGTCCGCGCCACCAACGACGATTGAAAGTTGCACTTGTTACGAAATTCATCATGTCACAAAAATATCAATCCAAAATCCAGTTGTCAAGGGATGAGTTCAAAAATTCTTGAAAAATCCTATAAAATTACTCTGCAAATCTATTTTTAGGGCATATCTTCATCCAAGATGCACCATATAGAACGGTAATTAGTTTTATTGGGACGGCATAAACTCACCAGGATGCCATTGGGGGCGCCCATGTTACGCCGGACGCAATCGAACGATTCGTTATAACGCTCCGCACGGGCGTCGCAGTTTTCGGATGATGTTTTCGAAGGATCGTTTTTATAGCCCCATGCTTTGCAGGTTTCGTTTTCGAAAATCCATGTGTATCCATCATCTGTTATTTTCACATTGTACTTTTCAACGATAATTGTATCGACGTAGTAAGAATTGTTTTTGTTTTCGATTATAGTCAACATGGAGTCGCCTTTGAATGTATCTGTTGACCATGAAGAAGGGGTTTCGTAAACTGAATCCATATCTACTTCTGTTGATGGAATGTACAATCTGCCATCAGCGTACCAGACGGTAATCGTGGAATCGTTCAGCTGAATCAAGCTCTTTTCGGATTCGTTGTAATAGAAATCGTTATTCCCGACAGTAATCTTTCCCGAGTAGAATGCAGTGCTATCGCATGCGCCCCAAGAGAGCGATTGACGACAGCGCATTGCCGGACCAAACATGAGCGAATCTTCTCGAACGTAAAAAACGCTGGGCTGAACGTAATTATCTCTACTCGGCTTCATCTTCGTTTTCCAGCCATTGTCAATACCAGAACCAACACCAACGCAATATTCTTTGGTCGCCCATTCCAAATGAATGAAATTCTCCCAAAATTCGCCGTATTTTTCCTTGTGCTGGCGCAATCCTTCGGCTGTGAAAACTTCTTCTGGCTTTTTATAGCTGAAAACCTGAGACTTTATTCCAGTCGTATCGAAGGGGAGTGTGTCCATGACGATATTTTGTGAAGTCCCTTCTTGGTTTGATGAAGATGGGTCGGACGAGGAATTATCGCAAGCAACAAATAAAAGGGTTGTTGCCGCAATCATCGATAAAATTCTTAGCATAAATGCCCCAAACGTTTGAAATAACGTAAATAATATATATAAAATCCCCGCGAATGGTCGCGGGAAATTTCAAATCATAAAAGGAGATGCCCGCTCGGAGGCGGGCATGACATTGCGTTAATCGTCCAAGCAGTCGTTCATCACCTGGATAATCTTCTTTTTGTCCATGTGCTGGCCAATGAACACCAGGCGGATGATGCGGTCGCCGTACTTTTCGTCCCAGATTTTCTGGAGTTGCGGATTTTCTTCGAGAATGCGTTTTTGTTCTGCTTCGCTTTCGGCGGCGAACCAACGTCCAAAATTCTGGGCGGAGGCCTGCTTGCCAGCTTGCTCGAACAAGTAGCTTTCGCTGCGTTCATCGCTGAACCAGAGGAGACCCTTCGTGCGGATGATGCTTGTCGGATAGTCGTCGAGGAACGCTTCGAATTTTTCGCGGTTCAGCGGACGGTGGTCTTCATAGACAAACGTGCTGATGCCATATTCGTCGCCATGCGGATGATCCTTGTCGTGGTGGTGGCCGCAGTGGCAAACGCCATGTTCATGGTCACAATGACTGTGGTCTTCATCGTCGTGGTCATGATCGT
>JAFWRL010000201.1 GCA_017520105.1 Fibrobacter sp. | reverse complement strand
TTTGTCGATGGCCGCCTACAACTGCGGCGAAAACCGCATCCGCCGGTTGCTCAAGGAAAAACAGGCCGATTCAACGTGGGGACCGAACCGCCCCGTGACTTACTGGGACTTGCAGCTTCCGCAAGAGACCATGCATTACGTGCCGCGCATTCTTGCGGCCATGGTGATTGGGCACTTCCCGGAACATTATGATGTCGAAATAACCAAGCGCCATTTGCCGGACTACGATACGGTTACTGTCTATGATTCGTTCTCGCTGGACGAAATTGCCAAGTTCCTAAAAGTTCCCGAAGATACGCTCCGTTCGTTGAACATGGAACTGACCATGTGGTGCACGCCGCCGAACCGCGATGCGTACTTGCTCCGTTTGCCGTATGGGACGCGTTCCTCCTTCGTGCAGTATTACGACCGTATGGAAAAGAACGGTTTTACGAGCTGGAAACAGCATAAAGTGCGTAAAGGTGAATCCATTGGGAATATTGCGCAGATGTACGGCGTCAGGACTTCTGAAATCCAGCGTGCAAACGATATGCGGAACGGGCGTCTGAAAGTGGGCCGTACGCTTCTCATTCCGGTAAAGGTCGCCCCGCGCAAATCGACAGGCAAGAAACCGACAAAAGTTCGTACGTATGTCGTGCAACTGGGGGACAATCTTGCCTCCATTTCGCGTCGTTTCGGCGTTTCGCAGGAATCGCTCCGCGTATGGAACAACATCGAGGCCTGGTCCAACGTGAAAAATGGCGATACGATTTACGTTTCCAAGCCGGACCTCAAGCCGAACAGCTTTGTGCAGCAGCGGGTGACTCTCAAGAAGGGCGAAAAGTACGTCGTCAAGGCGGGGGATACATATTCCAAGATTGCAAAACAGTTCAAGGTGCCGGTGTTCCTGTTGTTGCAGGCGAACCAGGGCTTCACAAAACGCTTGACTGTCGGCGATTCCTTGGCTATTCCTGCTTATGTGCGTCCGCCGCGCAAGATGTCCAAAGCTGTTGATGACGGGAAAACGGTCATTGAACCGCCCAAGGACTACGATACTGCGGACTCCAAGTCCAAATCTTCGAAAAAGTCATCTTCATCGACGAAATCATCCAAGAATACGACCATTATCTATACCGTGGAATCGGGTGACAACCTCTTTGCCATTTCCAAGAAGTTCTCGACTACTGTCGCAGCCATCCGCGAAATGAACGAAATGGGCAATTCTTCGAACATAAAGGTGGGCCAAAAGCTCAAGATTCCTGGCTCCGCAGCTTCTTCTGCTTCGAGTACGCCCAAGGTCGAAGAAATCACTCACGTAGTCAAGAAAGGCGAGGGCCTGTGGGATATTTCCCGCCAGTATGGCGTGACAATCGAGGATATCGTCAAGTGGAACGGACTGAAAGACACGAAAATCAAGGTTAACGAAAAGCTTAAAATCAAGACGACGAAGAAGAGGAAATAGGGCAAGCGAGGGCGAATTTTATAAGATTCAGGCGATAAACCGTTATTTTAATAAAAAAGTGTAAATTCGTGTTAGCTTTTGTATAAATTGATAAATTTTTGTTTAATTTTAGACTTGAAAATTCAAAATTCATTGGAGTATATAATATGAATAAAAAAATCTTGGCCCTCTGTGCCGCCGGTCTCCTTTTGTCGATGACTGGCTGTGAAGAAAAAATGGACCCGAACGATCCGCAGTCTGTGCGCAGGTATTTGACGAAAAAGCAGATTGGCTTTACGCCGAATCAGTTCGTTTCTTATGCGGTCAACAGCGATACTGCCAAGATGACTCTTTTTCTCCAGGCTTCGTTTGAAATTGACCAGCCGGCAGATAATGGCAACAACGCTGTGGCCATCGCTGCAAACAAGGGCAACCTGATGGTGCTCGACTACCTTTTTGCCCATGGAGCCAAGGCTAACGTCCAAAACAGCAACGGCGAAAAGGTCATAGACAACGCCGTCATGATGGGCAATGCAGAAGTTGTGAACCGCGTCCTCAATCAACTCAAGAAGGAAGGCGTGGATCCGCAGAACTTGGGTACGGCTGTGCTTATCGCCGCAAAGACTGGCAAGACCGATATGCTTGAGATTTTGGCCAACGCAGGTGCTTCGCTCGAATCTCGTGGCCCGGATGGCTACCTCCCGATTCATTGGGCTGTTAAGAACGGCAATTTCGATGCCATGATGTTCCTCATCAACAAGGGCGTTGACGTGAATGCCAAGTGCGGTCAGGGCTACTCTGTGCTCGACTGGGCTACAAACGAAGGTTATCCGCGTCTCATCAAGGCTTTGAAGAAGGCTGGTGCCAAGAACACCAAGCAGTATTTCAAGGACGCCAAGAAGTAGTAGCTCTGCTTTTTCGGCTGTCATGCCGTTTGACTATACAAATGTTGCCCCGGATTTTTCCGGGGTCTTTTAATTTATCCCGGCCTCTTTTTTTGCATGTCATCCCGGCCTCCGTGCCGGGATCAGTTTTTTATTTTTTTAACTTTATCTCAAAAGATTAATAGGAGATTTTATGTCCGTTCAAGTGATGGTTAATGGTATTCCGGGCAACATGGGCCGCATCGTGGCCGAAACATGCGTTGCCCGCGGTTTGGAACTTGTCCCGTATTCTTTGACGGGCGAGATTATCGTGGAAAACGAATCCGAAGTCGCCGGTAAGACCATTCAACTTTTGAAACCGAGTAATCGCGAAGAGCGCATCGGCGAAGTGCTTGCGAAGTACCCGAATGTCATTTGCATCGACTATACGCATCCGTCGGCTGTGAACGACAACGCGGCATTCTACGTGAAGCACAAGATTCCGTTCGTGATGGGTACGACCGGCGGTGATCGCGAAGCGCTTG
>JAFWRL010000200.1 GCA_017520105.1 Fibrobacter sp. | reverse complement strand
TTCAAGATGTGCATCGGCAACGGATTCGGCTTTCGCTTTGAGGACGGTCTCTCCCCCGACGCGCTGTTCGGCTATGATTACGCTGCGGGGATGTCAAGCCCCTGCGGGCACTTGAGACTGCACTGGTTGCAGCCGGTGCAGTGGTTTGCCTGCCTGAGTTTGGGAACGCTGCGGTCGTAGCCCACCAAGAACTCCTTACGCAATTTACGGTAATTTTCGTCGTTTATCGAACTTGCAACCCGTCCTTCGTTTACGCACTTGTTGTAGTGCACGAATATTCCCGGGATGTCGATGCCGTAGGGGCAGGGCATGCAGTACTTGCAGTCGTTGCAGTTGACGGTAGGGTATTGCGTCATCAAATCTGCGGTGTCGTAAAGGAATTGGAATTCTTCGTCGCTCAAGGGCTTGAGCGGTGAATATGTGCAAAGGTTGTCCTGCAAATGTTCCATGTAGGTCATGCCCGAAAGCACAGAAAGTACGCCGAGAAAACTGCCAGCAAATCTGAACGCCCAGCTTGCCACGCTTGATTCCGGGGAGCGCTGCTTGAGGCGTGCTACCACGTGGTCGTGTACATTTGAAAGCCTGCCGCCCAGAAGAGGTTCCATGATGACGGCTGGGATATTCCGCTTGTGCAGTTCGCCGTAGAGGTATTCCGCATTCACGTTTGCTATCCAGCCCTTGTTTTCTGCCGCATGGCGCCAATCCAGATAGTTTAACTGAATTTGTACAAAATCCCAATGAATTTCATCGTGAAGACTGAGAAGGTAGTCGAACACTTCTACTTTGCCATGGAACGAAAAACCAAGATTGCGAATTCGCCCTGCATCACGTTCCTTTCGTAAAAAATCCAGAAGTCCGCAGTCGAAAAAACGCTGCTTCAAAAAGGGGATTCCCGTATCGCCGCCCACGTTATGCATCAAGTAATAATCGATGTAGTCCGTCTTCAGTTTTTTCATGGAAGTCCGGTACATTTCGATGGAGGCGTCGTAAAGATCCTTGCCACTCTTGCCGTCTAGGGCCAAACGATGGTTACTCATCTTGGTTGCGATATAGTAACTGTTGCGCGGATGACGGCTGAGTGCGATGCCCGTGGCATCCTCGGATTTTCCCTTCATGTACGGGGGCGCGGTGTCGAAATAGTTGACTCCATGTTCTATCGCATAGTCAACAAGGCGGTTTACCATCTCCTGGTCAATTTCGTCATTATCGTTTTTAGGCAGGCGCATCATGCCGTAGCCCAACAGCGAAACCTTGTCGCCCTTTTCCGTGGTACGGTATGTCATTTTTCCAGTCGGTTCAAGGCTTGCACGTGGAGCGTATTTTGCTTCTTTTTCGTCAGCAAAGAAATTGCAGCCCTGCAAAGCGGAGCCCGCTATTCCGGCGCCCACGGCACCAAGTCCCGCCATCTTCAAAAATTCTCGACGATTGATTCCTTCGTTCTTGTCTGCCATAGTTTGCTCCCTAAATGTTCCTGTGTGCTTCGTGTCCTTCGACGTAGATGGCGCTCAGAGGCCGTGCAGGGCAAAGGTTTTCGCACGCTCCGCACCCGATGCAACGTTCTGTATTTACGACAGGGACTGCGTGTTTTGTCGGGTCGTTCGGATCCGGTGAAACCATTTGGATGGCGCCCGTGGGGCAGTGCCTTGCACAGTTGCCGCATTCCACGCCGTCTTTAGTGACAATGCACAGGTCGAATCGCCAAACGGCATGCCCCACCTGCGTGGAAGATTTTTCGGCAAGGGAAATCTTGTTGATGGCTCCGGTGGGGCATACGGACGAGCAGCGGTTGCATTCGGGGCGGCAGTAACCGCGTTCGTAACTCACGACGGGCTTCAAGTCTTTTCCGGATCGGAGGACATCGTTGGGGCATGTAGAAATGCAAAGCCCGCAGCCGGTACAGTGGTCCTGCAAGTTTTTGACACTTTTGGCACCTGGAGGAGCAATAGGACTGAAACGTTCCGGGATGACTTTGTCCTTGATGGGAGCAAGTCCGCCTTCGCCCTCGTCCACTTTGTCTTGCGCACGGACATGCGCGATGGTTCCTGCGGCAAGGACTGTTGCGATACCGAGGAATTTGCGACGGCTCGAATCGACACTCTCGGTGGAGAGCGTTTCCGTTTTGGTTGTTGATGCGCCGGTGTTTTCGCCAAAGCGGCACTTGTAGCTAATCGCCTTCTTGCTGCATTTGTCGATGCAATTCATGCAACTCACGCAACGGCTGTAGTCGAACGCGCCTTCCTTGGAATCAATGCAGGAACTCTTGCAATTGCGTTCGCACATCCCGCAGTGAATGCACTTGGATTTGTCGATGACCGGGCGGAAAATGGCGAAGCGGGAGATGAACCCGAGGAACGTGCCGACGGGGCAAATCGTGTTGCAGTAGGCCCGCCCCTTGAAATACGCGAACACGCCGAGAATCACGAACGTCACGATAGCCACAACCAGTGCCACCAAGCCCTTGTTCCACACTTCCACACTATAGAACAAGTAGCTGTCCATGCGTTCCGCCATGTAAGCAAGCCCATTGTTGGCCAGTTTATAAATTGGCGATAAGATGTACGTCGCAATTCGTCCGTATGCACTGTAGGGTGCAATCAGGATGGCTGCGGGGAAACTCGTGGCAAGCCCGACGATAAAAAGTCCGAGAATTGCATAGCGCGGGATGCGGCGTTCCTTCACGAACTTGAAACGCCCGTGCTTTGTCTTTTTTCGCTTGCCGCCGAGCCAGGAGAATATGTCCTGGAAAACGCCCAGCGGGCAAATCACAGAGCAGTAGATTCGCCCGAATAGGAGCGTGAGCACGACGACGAAGAGAATCGCCACTACGTTCAACGCAAGCACAGCAGGCAAGAACTGCACCTTGGCGAGAAATCCGAAGTATCCCTGGAGTGTTCCCGTAAAATCCAGGAACAGGAGCGTCACCATGACATAGCAAAGGATGGCGAGCGTTATGCGGATCTTTTTCAGCATATTTTTTTCTCGACTGCTTTTTGAATTTCACGCACCGGGACGCCCGCCTTTTCGGCAAGCGCCTTCAAGTCGTCAAACTCGGGTTTGTTTTTTTCGATATTGCCCAACACGGATTTCTTGATGCGGACTTTCCCGTATTCCGTTTCCACTTCAAAAATGCTTCGGCTCATGCAGTTGCGTTCTACGGGAATACGGCGATAGCCTACTGTAGATGTGTGCGTGAAAAGCGCAGTCTCGATAGCAGGCAAATGTTCTGCGTCGGCAATGGCCCGCAGAATAATTCCCGGACGATTCTTCTTCATGAAGCAAGGGGTAAAATGAACATCGCGGGCTCCCGCTTCGAAAAGTTTGTCCATCGCATATCCCAGTTCTTCGGGAGTGGAATCGTCAATGTTCGCTTCCAAAATGAACACGCAACAATCGGCGGGACCGTTGCTCGCCCCCGCAGCGTCTTCGATGATTTGTGCCCGCAAGAAGTTCGCTCGCCCGAAATCGCGCTTGCCAAGCCCCACGCCCGATTTTAAAATCTTGTAGCCTGCGGGGAGTGTTTCTTGTGTCCGCAGAGCTGCGACGATGCCGGCCCCCGTGGGTGTAACCATTTCGCCTTTCGTTTCGGTGATGCGAAGCGCGATGCCCGCCGCTTCTGCAATGTGCGCTACCGCAGGCACGGGAATCGGGAGCATTCCATGTTGCGTTTCCACAAAGCCAGAACCTTCGTTGAGCCCAGTAACAATGCAGTTCTCTATACCAAGGTCATCTGCAAGGACGGCGACCGCCAAGATATCTACGATGGAATCAACGGCACCCACTTCGTGGAAATGGACTTCTTCTACGGGCACGCCGTGTGCTTTCGCCTCGGCTTCGGCGATGATGCGGAAAATCTTTTTCGCGGTTTCAAGGGCGCGGGGAGTGACAGCCCCTGCATTTGCTGCGCGGTCCAGAATCTCGTAAACCTCGGACAAGTGCCGATGTTCGTGATGATG
>JAFWRL010000199.1 GCA_017520105.1 Fibrobacter sp. | reverse complement strand
TGAAATTCTTGACAAAATGTCTAAAAATTAAATGCAAAATTGCGCTCTATAATGATTTTTGGAATATAGATTATATCATGGTGAAATTATAAGGAAGTTGGTGAGATGTTTGAAGTTCCAAATCGATTTTTAGCAGTGTTGTGCGGACTGGCTGTTTGTGCGTCTGCGGCGGTGGATCAGTGCAAGCCGATTGGTTGGGCGACTCGTTCGGGCCGTACCTCGACCGCGTTTGAAGTGACTGGTGGCGGAAATGTGGCTCCCATTACGGTGAAAACTTTTGACGACTTGCAAAAATATGCGAAGGATTCCTCGCCCCGAGTCATTTACATTGACGGAACGCTTGGTAGCGGGTGGAGCGGGCGAACAGGGGACCGCTTGAATATCACGGGTTCCAACAAGACCATTATCGGGCTTAAGCCGGGAACGGTGCTTAAAGCGCCAATCCATATCAGCAAGGCGTCTAATATTATCGTCCGCAATATCGTGATTCAAGGGCCGGGCAGCAATGCCGACCAAGCTTGGGACAACCTCACCATTGAAAATAACGGTTCCAAGAATATTTGGATTGACCATTGCGAATTCTGGGATGGCCAAGACGGTAATGCCGATGTTGTCAAAGGTGCCGACAACGTTACGTTTACTTGGTGCATTTTTGGCTACAAAAAAAAGAGTTCACACAACCTTTCGAACCTCATCGGCAGTTCTGACGACGAACCTGAAAGCGAAGGTAAGCTGAACGTGACTTATATGTTCAACTGGTGGCAAGCCGCGAACCAACGTAAACCGCGCTGCCGTTACGGAAATGTCCATGTGGTCAACAACTTGCTTACGGGTAATGCAAGCATCACGAACGGTACGGACGTGCTTGGCGTTTCGGCGGGCCACATGTGCCGCGTGCGCACAGAAAGGAACGTGTTCATCAACGAGGCAAATCCTATTTATACGGGTAATGCGAACGGCACGGGCGTAAACGAAGTTATAGACAACATTTTTACGAACTGCTCGGGCAATACGAGAGGAACGGGAGCTTCTTTCACTCCGCCGTATGAATACCAAAGTTTTATGCTCAAGGCAAGCGAAGTTGAAGCTGCCGTGAAAGCGAATGCGGGTGCGACCCTCAAGAGCCCAACGGAATGCGACGCTAATTACGTGGAACCGCCTCCTCCGACACCGGATAAGCAGTATCAGGCCGAAAAGGGAACCATTACGGGCGGTGCTTCTGAAAGTAGCAATGACGGTTATCATGGCGATGGATACGTGAATTTTGACAAGGGCGGCGATGTTGTCGTGAAAGTCAAAGTCGATACCGCAGGTCAGTACAAACTAAGCATCGATTTCACGAACGGTTCGGGTGAGGAACGTTCTTTGGCAGTGAGCGCTGGTCTGGATACTGCGACAACAAAGTTTAAAGCGACGAGTGGCTGGAGTGTCTGGGAAACCGCTGATGTGTTGATAAATCTTGCTGCTGGCGAGAATGATGTGAAATTTGCGACGGTTGGCGGTAACGACGGCCCGAATATCGACCAGTTTGATGTGACGCTTGTGAAAGCAGCCGTTGTCAAGCCGGATACGACAAAAAAGGATACGACAGCTCGTGATACAACTGCGAAGGATTCTTCCAAAACGAGTATTGTAAAAACGTTGCCTGTGATGGTTCCGAGCGTTTACCGCGTAAGCCTTTTTAACACGAAGGGTGCGTTAGTGCGCCGCTTGAATGTGGAATCCGCGAATGTTAGTGACGTTGCATGGATGACGCACGGACTCCCGGCTGGTATTTACGTGATGCTGCTGAAAGGTGCTGGCGTCGAACGTCGCAAGTTTGTGGCGGTGAAGTAGCTTTTAAAGTTTCTGCAAAAAATCGACAAGTTCGCGATTAAGCGAGTTGTTGAGGCAGTCCGCTTTTTGGACGGTATGGTTTGCGTCGCCTTCGAAGTCGTGGGCGCGTTCTCCGCAGATGTCGATGCCAAGAATCTTATGATTTGCAGTGAACGATGTGATGTAATTTTTGAGTGCGTCTAGCGTGAGCGAACCTTGATCCCAGTTGGTTGCGGCGAAAGCGGGGGCGAGTGCGTCTTTGTCGATGGAAAGGTAGATGTTAGACGAAAGACCGCTTCGCTGGTTGACGAAAGACGAGAGAGGGATATCCTTTCCTAATTCGCTTTCCTTAACGAATGTTACTTTATTTAAAATTTCGGTATCGCCTGCCTGAGAAAATTCTTCGCGGACGGTTTCGACGAGCTCGTCTTTGACTCCGATAATGACAACGTTTTGAATAAATTTGTTGTTTTCAAGAACTTCTAGTACCCAACCGCCGCAGCTTAGAATCCCGCCGAAGCGGGGTGGTTGCATGTCGGGATGGTGGTCAAAAACGATGAGCGTGAACGGATGTTGGATTCTGTCGGTCCAGAGTTTGCTCATGTAATGGTAATTGCCGTTGTCGAAGAAGTGGATTGTGGGAACGTTCCCGGAATTGCCACGATTTTCAGAAACGCAGCCGCTTTCGGCATTATCAATCATTTCGTTGATAGCTTTTACGGCATCGTCGTCGCAGTAGCAGTCTGTGCCGACGATTTTCGTGCAGTCGAGCCAATGAATGTCTGCTGATTTTGCAGACTTTTCCCGCAGTTCTCGCATAAAGGGCTGCTCGGCGTAAACACCCGTAAAATCTTGAACCGTAATGAACATGTTTTAATAATAGCTAAAAAGAGTGCTGTTTCCCTCATGTTGTTTTGCGACTATTATACTATGTCATATTCGTTAAGTATTTGTTGGATTTCTTTTTTGGAACAGAACATCAGCATGTCGATGATGGAAAGGTCGGGAACGAATTCTCCGCCGAATTGCTCGTAACGGATACTGTC
>JAFWRL010000001.1 GCA_017520105.1 Fibrobacter sp. | reverse complement strand
TGCGACGGGCTATCCCATTATAGAGTTTTTCTTGACCGTTTGTGGGGTGGCTCTGTTCGACCGGAACGGTGGCTCCGCATTTTCCGGAAAGGTGGCTCTCTAGCACCGGACTCGTGGCTCAAAGTACGCCGGAATAATCAATTTTCCTTTTCCTTGTGTTTGAAATTAAACGGAAGCGAAAAATCAAGATTAAAGGGACCATTGCCATTGTTCCTGATGACAAAGAGATTCTCGTTAGCAAAATGTTTCAGTTGTTCAATGGTATTGATTTTTTCGACATCGACAAGTTGCGACTCTTTGACAATTTTGGAAAAGTCGTTTGAGAAAATAAACGAGCGTCTTTCCTTGCCGGCAATTTCACGAAGAACACCGAGTTTAATGGCAAAATCTTTATTGGAGGTGATTGTCTTCCAGTCGGCAGCTGGAGTCAACCATTGCGTTTCGTTGTTCTTTTCATACTTGATAAGAGTCGTTTGCTTTTTGTCAGGAACTTTTTCGACTAGCTGTTCTGCTACAACCTGCAAGCCACTTTCTTGGTTTAATTCTACAGAAAAGGTGTAGCTTAGCGTTTTGACAATTTCATCATTTTCAAAAACGTTGAACAGGAACGTGCATTCGGAGGACTTTTGCCCACGAAAGATATAGTGAGCCGCTTTCGGGTTCAGGGAGTCTCCTCTGGCGAGACATTGCAAAAATTCAAGAGCATTGATAATCGCCGTTTTGCCGGAACCATTTTGACCATAAACGCCCAGAACGTGGTTCTTGAATTCAACGGAACCATGGACCACGTTTTTGAAGTTGTTTAGCGTAATGGACTGTATCTGTATGATTGACATAGCGTTTCTTCCCCGTTACTGTACAAAAAATAGCAAATTGTATTGAAAAAAGATAATTTTTATGAAAATATTATTAAAAAACAATACAAAATGTATTAAAAATTAATAATGATTTTATTTTTGACGGCCTAATCCGGAATTCGTGTGGGGGTGGCGCCATTCATTTACTGTTGTAAATTTGCAAAATATTTCGCAAAAACGATACAAAATGTATTAAAAATGCAAAATGATTTGAATTTTCGCTATTTCTTCCTGAAATCAAGGAATGCCGACTGTAAACCCGACTGTAAAGGCTACAACAAACGCTACAACAAACGCTACAATAAACGCTACAATAAAACTGACCGATAGTCAAAAGAAAATTCTTGAAAAAATCTTAAGTAATCCGATAATTACTCAAATTGAAATTGCCGAACAGCTAAATCTTCACCGTGTCTCTGTCACCAGAAGTATAACGAAACTACAGAAATTGGGTGTTCTGAAGAGAGTCGGCAGTAATAAAACCGGATATTGGGAAATAATTGAAAACGTACTCTAAAATTGAGTAACAGTTCAAGCTCTTGACGCGGCATAGCTGTGGATTTAGTTTTAGAATAGGACTTAAAAAAAGGCAACATCATAATGTTTTGGACGCATCCAAAAACTGTAAACTTAATCATAAAAACGGGGAAAAAATGAACTATACATTTACAGAACAAGAAGTTGAAATCCTCATCTTCCCGCTGGCGATAACCACCAACAACTCACGCCTTACGCTTTTAAAACCGAATGCAAAAATGCCCCGCTCAATGGCGGGGCACTTTAGCATTAGTCTTTACTAAATCTTTATCCTAATCTTCTTTTGTTTGTAAATGGATTGCCCTCCGTTGCAGATGTAGGCGACTGTGCAGACGATGAAGAATGCGGGGAGGCAATCGAATCCGAAGATTTCACCGGCGATGAGGATGGGCGCCCAGAGTGTGTTGCTTGCGCTTGCGAACACGGCGGCAAAGCCGAGTGCGGCGGCGAGGGCGAGCGGCATTCCGAACATCCCTGCAACGAATACGCCAAATGTAGCGCCGATGGCGAAAAGTGGGGTGACGACACCGCCTACGAAGCCGGCGGAGAGTGTGAGTATCGTGAGCGCGAATTTCAGAATCCAGTCGTACCCGGCGACGTTCCCAATCAAGTCGGCGGTTCCGGCGGCACTCCCCGTAGCATTCCCAGCGGCAGTTCCTAAATCGGCGGCATTAACCCCAAAACACATATCTAACAAGTTTGTTCCGAGTCCTGCGTAGCGTCCCTGGAAGAATACGAGCAGCAAAACGCTTATCCCCACACCCATAATTGCAATTCTCTTAATGCTGTTCGGGAATTTTTTTGCGAAGAAATCTTGCGAGAGTCCAAGCAACTTTGCAAATCCGCCACCGACAATTCCGAAGAGCACGCCCATTAGCGCGAGTTTCAAAAGCATCGAGCCGTCAAGCGTGCCTTCGTTCGTGAAAATGCTTGCCGAGAATCCGCTTGCATCAAGGAGCGAATTCAAATCTACGCTGAACTTGTGGAATCCGAGCATGCTCGAAACTTTGCAGGCGGTGAATGCTGCTGCGGCGGCAGGCATCAATGCGGCGAGTTCAAAATGCCCGACGAGCAAAACTTCCAACGCGAAAGCGGTCGCAGCCATCGGGGCTTGGAAAATTCCGGCGAAGCCTGCGGCCAAGCCTGTGACGAGCATGATGTGCGCTGAGTTTTCAAATGGTAATTTTTTACTTATGTTGTACGAAAGTGCGGAGCCGATTTGCATGGCGGCGCCCTCACGGCCTGCGCTTCCACCGAAGAGCTGCGTAATCCAGGTGCTTACGGCGGCCATCGGGATGGCGACCAGCGGAAAGTCCGTTTCTTTATTGAGTCCGACGGCAAAAACTTGGTCCATGCCGCGTTCTGTCCAGCGTCCCCATTTCTTGTAGGCGAATGCGATTGCTGCTCCACCGAGTGCCAAAGCGGGGATAAAGTACAGCGGATTTGTGTCGCGGATCACAGAAAGCCTGTCGCTGATGTCGCCGAAGCAGGCGGTGAGCGCGCCGATGACTGCTCCGAGTATGATTCCAATCACCACAAATGTCGGCGTGGCGAGCCACTTGAGCATTTTTTCTCTGACGCGAGCCTTCGCCATCTTCATCATCTGCTCCTTCATTTCGGGGCTGAACGAGTTGAATTGCTGACTGGCCTTGCTAAATTTGCTGAACATCACATGTTTCCTTAAAAATTTTTTCACAAAGATAGTTAAAACGGAACTCATCGTTCCGATAATTTTCCTGTTGTCAAATACTCAATCCTTTTACAACGAAACCTTAAAAAATATGGCGTTTGCGGACATCCTCGATGTATAATTAGTGGCGGGAATGGATTGGAGTGTCACTTGGAATAAACAACTCTAATTTAAAGGTGTATTGATGAAGTCTATAGCGAAAGTGACGCTATGTGGAATGGGTTTAAGTTTGGTTCTGTCTGCATGCGGAGATTCCTCGAACGATGATGGCTTTTCTCCGGCTGGTCCAGTCATTGGGGAACTGAGCTCCGATTCCGGTGTCGGTCCAGATTTAGGTTTGTCTAGCGCGGGTACCGCCGTGCCGGGCGCTTCTTCTGCAATAGTTGGTGGTTCGTCAGCGACTATTCCGGGTGTATCTTCTCCGGTGCAGCCGACATCTTCTGCGGGTACTGCTGTGCCTGGGTCTAGCGCTGCTGTACCTCCGGCATCGAGTGCCGCTACTGTTATTCCGCGTTTCGAAGGCAATAGTCCGGTGTTTTTCTCGGAAGTTTCTCCTTCGAATGCAAACTTCAAGGACAACGACGGTAACGATCCGGGGTGGGTTGAATTTTACAACTCGTCCGATGCTCCTGTGAACTTGAAAGGCTTTGCGCTTACGAACGATTTGACGGATCCGCGTCGCTGGGTATTTGGCAACGCCACGGTTCCCGCTAAGAGCTACATGATTGTGTTCCTTTCGGGCAAGAGCTATGCAGACTACATTTTGCCTTCGGATTCGCTTAACTTGATGGGCTCTGATTGCAGTTCGGAATCTGCTGCGGGTGGCATGGGCGGCATGAATTTCCCTGGCATGGGCAACTGGGGCGGCAATCCTGGTGGCGCTGGCGGAAACACTTCCGGGAATAATGTCGAGAATTTGCCGGGCAAGTCTTCGCTGTGCTTTAACGAAGGCGGTGCAAATCAGATGGGCGCTGTGATGAAGGTTGCCCAGGGTGGCGACTATTCGCGAGTGGTAATCAAGGCCAATGGGACAAACCTCGGCAAGGTCAACCAGCTTGTGGTCCGTGGCTTTATCACCAAGAATCACAAGATTCGCGTGAACTTCAAGGAAGGTGACTCGCTCAGCAATTGGGGTGGCAAAAATCTTCGTGGTACAGGTGATATCTCGTCGGTGTTCTATGTTCGTCTAGATGACAATGCTAAGGACCTCAATCGTAACAAAGTAACGGCATCAACTTTTGCGACTGAAACTCAGGGTAGCGAATCCACTACAATCCAGGTGACATCGTATATCGCCCGCAATCGTGGACACGAACCTCACGCTTCGTTCAAGGTCGATAAGGATGGCGGTGCATTGTACTTTATGAACGCCGAAGGCGCTATGCTTGATTCCGTGCGTTTCGGGTCTGTTCCGACGGGTGCTTCCTGGTCACGTGACGGTGCTGGTAAGTGGGGCTTCTCGGCTCCGTCGCCTTATGGCAATACCTCGGGCGAGGTCTTTGTGGAACAGGTTCAGGTAGCCGAAGTCAACATTCCTCCTTCCGGTTTCTATTCTTCTGCGGTGACGGCGACGTTCCCGGCGGGTACCCGTTGTGAACAAGGCGGTAAAGAACCGAATGCAAATTCTCCGGCAGTACAGACGATGAATGTCAGCGCTACGACGGTTCTGCGTTGCCGTGCTTATGTCGGTGGTTCTTATCCGAGTGAAGAAATTAACCGCACCTACATTTTCGAACAGCAGCCTTCGCTTGCCGCGATATTCGTGACGACCGATCCGCTTTCGATGTTCAGCCCCGATTCCGGCCTCTACATGACGGGTAATGGCGCTTCGATGATGGACCCGAAGAAGGGTGCAAACTTCTGGAGCAACCGCGAACTCCCGGTATATGTGGAAATGTTCGAACCCGGCAAGCCCAAGACTCCTGCGTTTGGCATCATGGGCGATTACAAGATTACGGGGCAGTACAGCCGTGCAAAAGAAAAGAAGTCGTTTGCAATTACGTTGCGCGAAGAATACGGTGACAAGCGCTTAAAATACTCGCTGTTCCCGGATTACCCGGAACTCAAAAAGTTCAAGGCGTTCTCGCTGAGAAACTTCGGTAACAATAGCGGTGACGACTATTTGCGCGATCGCTTGGGAACCTCGATGACAGAAGGTCTTGGTGTGGATTACCAGCGTGGCCGTTATGTTGTCGTATATTACAATGGCAAGTATTACGGCATCCATGACCTGCGTGAACGCAACAACGAATACTATTACGAAACCAAGTACGGTTATGACCCGAACGATATCGACCTTCTCGAAACGTCTGCCAGCGGTACAGACGAGGCGAGCACAGGTTCTTCTGCAGATTACAAGGCTATGATTGAATGGCTGCGTAGCAACAGTCTCTCGTCTGATGCCAACTACAAGAAGGTTGCGGACCAGATTGATATCGACAACTATATCAATTACATGCAGGCAGAAATGTTCTTGAACAATAGTGACTGGCCGCATAACAACATAAAGAAGTGGCGTGTTGCAAGCCAGAAAACCAAGTGGAAATGGTTCCTGTACGATACGGACTTTGGCTTTGGCGTGTCTTACAATACCCAGAACGGCAACGTGTTCAGCTACGTGACTAACGAAAATGGTACCAATGGCATGGGCGGCTTCAACTTTGGCGACTTCGGTGGTGGCATGGGTGGAGACTTCGGTGGTGGCATGGGCGGCAACTGGGGTGGCGGCATGGGCGGTCAGCAACCGCAGATGGCTGCAGGCGCTTCTACCTCCGTGCATACGATTCTCATGATTCGCTTGCTTGAAAATGCTGGTTTCAAGAATGCATTCATCAACCGCTTTAGCGTGCTCCTTTCGATGAACTTCTCTGCCGAAAGACTCCTGAAGCGCATTAACGAATTGCAGTCGCAGGTGGAATCCGAAATGGCTCGTGATCAGCAATTCTGGAACTATAACGCATCTTCGATGAGCAACAACTTGGAAACTATCAAGAACTTTGCCCAATCGCGTCAGGCTACAATTCGTGAGCAGATGGTGTCTTTCTTCTCGTTAGGTTCTCCTGTTGAAATGACGCTTACGGCGCAGGGCTCCGGCAAGGTTCTTGTTGACGGGCTCCCGCTGGATCAATCGACGATGAAGGTGACGTTCTATACGGGCATCCCGGTAACGCTCACGGCCAAGGCTGAATCGGGCGTGTTCACGGGTTGGAGCGATGGCGTGACCGATGTGACCCGCAAGGTGAACCCGGGCGAAGTTACTTCGCTTACTGCCGTGTTCAAGTAATCTGCTTGTATTTTTCATCCATAGAACAGCAAAAGGCTAAACGGTTTTCCGCTTAGCCTTTTTTGTCTTTTTTTTCGGTGATTTTGTGAAATGTCATTTTATGACATATAAAAACTCTATATTCTCATTGTAACCTTCAACAAGGAGGCCTGCAATGGCTACCGAAACATTCTATGTTAAAGTCGAAACGGTCAAGAAGGCAAGCACTTTCGCTTTCGTTCGGAGTGAAACCGGCATTTTGGACTACGTGGGTACGGCAACGCCTTCTGTCGATGAACTTTCGCAAATGCAATGTATCGACGGAAGCGCTTACTTTACGCCTTCGTGGTACACTTACCTGCCTAGTGCTCTGCATGCCGAAATTACTGTTTTTATTCCTGCGGATGTCCAGAATTTGGATGCGAACCAGTATTCGTTCTTGCTGCATATCGGTGAAATTTTGCTTGCGGTGCAGGAACGTGATTCTCTTTTGGTGGCAGAGCTTTTGCATAGGCGTTCCATGGTCTTTGCAAACTTTACGCCGATCCTGTTGCATCTTTTGAAGCCCGTCGCCGCTGAGGCGCTGTTCGCTTGGGTTTACGGTGGTTTCCATAGCGAAAGCGGTTTTCAGGGAGTGTACGCAAGTGATAAGCCGATTTCTGTTGGCGAAACTGATACGGCGGCTATACTTTATGCTGCGGCTCGCGATGTTCTGCAACCGGATCCTCTCAAGGAATCTGCGCAAGAAATGTTCATCCGTTATTTTGGCAAGGATTGCCGCTTTGATTTTACCATGGGGATTGTCGGTGCATCGAATCATCCGTGGGTGGATTGTGTCAAGAAATTCGAAGTTCTTTCCGATGCCGCTATAAGTTTCCATTTTGGGGGTGATCCCTATGCTGCCGGGAAAAAGCACCAAGAGATATACTCCACTCTCAAGGCTTCGGTTCAGGCGGAACCCTACAACCCGCACGATCATAACGCCATCAGCGTTAGTATCGATGATTTGGATGCTTCGCTTAAGGGGATTCCCTGTAAGAGTAAGGCGGGGTATTTGCGGGCGACTGGGGCGGCAATCCTTCGCAAGGCGCGCCCGAACCTTTTCCGCTACGAAGCTTCGCTTTGGCGCATTGGCGGCAATCCGGATTATTTCGAAAACGCCATTATTGTGCGGATAAGATTTTAGAGTCTTGCGTCAAGCCGAACGCCTCGCAACGGCAAGAGTGACGTTGTTCCGTAATTTATTTAATCGTTGAGACAAAAAAGCCAAACGGTTATTCCGTTTAGCTTTTTCATATTCCGTACAGCGTTGCGACGTTTCCGGAGTATAGGAGTGTCTCGTGTCTATCCGAGCATTTCTGCGGTGCTGAGCGTCTTGAAGTTCTTTTCGTTCAAGACCTTGAGCGCCTTCTCGGTATCGCTGAAGCGCAGAATCATCACGTTCGTTCCGGCCTTGCATTCAGACGGATAGGCGTACATGTAGTCAATCTGCAAATCGCCAACGACATCGAGCAAATCAGCGAGTCCGCCCACCTTGTCGGCAACAGGGCATGCAACGACGTCGGTGACGGTAGCACTGAGACCCGACTTTTCGAGAACGTTGACAGCCTTTTCGGCATCGTTCACGATAAGGCGGATAAGGCCGAATTCGCCGGAATCGGCGAGCGTGAGCGACAAGAGGTTAATCCCTGCATCGGCAAGGGCGCGGCAAACAGCCTGGAGACGACCCGGACGGTTCGAAACGAAAACTGAAACCTGTGGTATCTTCATTTTTTTTCTCCTTCTTAAATTTTCTTTCTGTTGTCGATAACTCTCTTTGCCTTGCCTTCGCTACGCGGCAGCGAATCGGGTTCGCACAACGTAACGATGACGGAAATGCCGAGAATCTGTTCGATGGAGTGCTTGAACTTCTTGTTCAGCTGTTCCATATCGCTCATGGAGTCGCTCACCATGTCGCGAGAAACTTCCACCTTGACTTCCAGCGTATCCATGTTGTTCTTGGTGTCGAGTACAATCTGGTAGTGCGGCAAAGCCTTTTCTGCACGGAGGAGTGCTGTTTCGATTTGGCTCGGGAACACGTTCACGCCACGCATGATAATCATGTCGTCGCTGCGGCGACCGATACGGCGGATGCGGCGGATGGTGCGTCCGCACTTGCACTTCGTGTTTTCGATAGCAGTAATGTCGCGGGTGCGGTAGCGCAAAATCGGCATGGCGCGCTTGCTGAGCGTGCTGATGACGAGTTCGCCTTCTTGTCCGTCCGGGAGCGGTTCGAGCGTTTCCGGGTCCACAATTTCAGGGTAGAAGTGGTCTTCGAAAATGTGGATGCCGTCGCGGCATTCGCATTCGCAGCCCACGCCCGGGCCCACAATTTCAGAAAGACCGTAAATATCGTATGCCTTGATGCCCGTCTTTTCTTCGATGTAGTCGCGCATGCCGTCGCTCCACGGTTCTGCACCGAAGATGCCGCGCTTCACGTTCAACTTCGAAATATCGACGCCCATTTTTTCTGCAACATCGATAATGCGGACAAAGTAGCTCGGAGTGCCACCGACGGCGGTCACGCCAAAGTCCTTCATGAGCATCACCTGGCGTTCGGTGTTGCCACCGCTAATTGGCACAACTGTGGCGCCGAGCGCTTCGAAACCGCCGTGGATGCCAAGGCCGCCCGTAAAGAGCCCGTAGCCGTAGAAGTTCTGCACAATGTCCGTGCTGCGGAATCCGCAGGCGAGGAGGCCGCGCTTCACGACCTGCGCCCACACGTCCATGTCTTCCTTGGTGTAACCGACCACAATCGGCTTACCGGTAGTGCCGGAGCTTGCATGCAGACGCACGACTTCGCTCATATCGACAGCAAAGAGACCGTACGGATAAGTGTCGCGCAAATCCTTCTTCATGGAGAACGGAATCTTCACGATGTCCTTCAAAGTCTTTATGTCATCGGGGGTCACGCCCTTTTCGACCATGCGGTCATGGAACAGCGGAACCTTTTCGTAGGCGAGCTTTACGGTTGCGCGCAAACGCTGCAACTGCAGTTCGCGTAATTTTTCTTCGGGCATAAAGTCGAGCGCCATTTCGGGCAGGATTTTGTTTTCTTCATCGTTCCAAGCTGTAGATCGCATAGTAACCTTTTTTATAGGGAGTGTTAAATTTTGCGTCTCTAAATATAAATAATGTGTTTTCGTAATGATTGAACAACTTCTGTTTCTTTTTCTTTGCGAAAAAAAAATGGCGCGATTCCTTTCTCCATATATATGGGCGATGCAGTCATTCCCGGCTTGTTCGGGGACCTGCTGCTCGATAATAAAAAAGATGATGCCCGCTCGGAGGCTGACATGATATGTTTTTGTAACACTTTCAAAAAGTGTAAAAGTCGGTGATATGTAACCCTAGTGTCCCCATATCTGTTTATTCGTCGTTCGTTAGGGTGTTTTTTGAAAACGCGGGTGGGCGGGGGAGCTGTTTTTTTGTATTTTTGGGCAGAAATTTAAATAACTGCTTTTATAGGTAGGTCTATTCTGCGTTCCCGTTCGCTTTTATTTGTTCTTGCTTTAGTCGGTATGTCGAATGCCCAGCTTTTGGACATGTCGCAGATTTCCGACAAGTATATGGTTGAGAATAAGATTAACAAGATTCGCGTCGAAGGTACCCATCACATGGACGAACGCTCTGTCCTTGGACGTGTCGGTATCCGTGCCGGTCAGAGTTATTCCCCAACTTTGCTTTCTGAAAAGGTTCAGAATTCGGTGAGTGCGCTTTACGCATCGGGTCTGTTTGACGATGTGACAGCCTGGGTGGATTACGTTGGTGATGAGTCCGATGTAGAATTGGTGTTCAAGGTGAAGGAACTCCCGGCTTTGGATACAACTATTCTGGATGGCTGCGACGAAATTTCTGAAGATGACTTGCGCCTGAAAATCCACATGATTCCGGGACAGGTCTATAGCAAGAGCCAACTTGAACGTACCCGTCAGGCCATGCTCGAACACTACCGTTCTGAAGGCTTTCTTCTTGCTGAAATTGGCTACCGCGAAGAACCGGTTGACGAATACCAGAACAAGGTGACTTTCGTGATTCGCGAGGGTTCCAAGGTGCGTGTCCGTGGTGTTGACGTGAAGGGGAACGACCATGTTTCGGTCGAAGAAATCACTGAACACATGCTCTCCAAAGAAAACCAGTGGTGGGGTGGCGGCGAATTTAAGGAAAACGTTTTCGAAGCAGACCGCGATACGGTGCTGAACGTGTTCCGCCATTTCGGTTTCTTGGATGCCGAACTCAACGATTACCATGCGGAATATTTGCCGGATTCTACGTGCCTGTTTTATCTTGGACGCATGGTGCCGGTTGGAGAAAAATTGGCCCCGCTTTACACGCAGTTGAACGAGGCCATGGCCGATTCGACGAATCCGCTTTACAAGATGGCTGGCATGCCTACAATGGAAGTGACGCACTTCTATAGGAATATGCGCAAAGCCGGCGACAAGAATCCCGTGACAAGGCGCATGCCGCAAGTCAAGGAAGAAGAAGATGCGTGGAAGCTTTTGAACGATATCATCCGTTACGAAAGTGCTCGCAACAAGTGGCTTGGGCTGGTCGCAGACCGCAAGTGGAACAACCCGAAGATTGATTCCCTCCTGAAAATCAAGAAACGCACCGCTTACGAAAGCAAGCTCCTGGTGCGCTACATGATCGAGGATATCGTCCCGACGCTTAACAAGTACGACAACATCAAGACTTCGAGCGATATGATTGTCCATATCGACGTGACCGAAGGGCGCCGCTACTACATGGGCGGACTCCACTTCACCGGTAACGAAGTCCAGAGCGATAAAATGCTGGAATACGTGTTCCGCTTGGATAGCGGGGCTGTATTCGACCAGTACCTCTATGATGCGTCGAGAAAGGCTTTGATTGATTCTTACCGCGAAGACGGTTACCTCTTTGCGCAGTTCGACGAAGAAAGAACATTCGAAAATGATTCCGTCGTGAACCTCACTTACAAGATGAACGAAGGTTTGCCGGCTCAGATTCACAAGGTACATGTCCACGGTAATACCAAGACGAACGAAAAGGTTATTCGTCGCGAAGTGCGCCTCTATCCGGGCGATACTTATCGCCAGTCCGCCTTGGAACGCAGTTTCCGCGACATTATGCAACTCAACTACTTCGACATGGTCGTGCCTGATATCAAGGTCGTGGGCGAACAGGAAGTGGATTTGGACTTTACCGTCCAGGAAAAGCAGGCGGGTACGGGTCAGTTCAGCCTTGGTGTATCTTATAGCGAAAGCGACGGTTTTGTCGGTACGGCTAGCGTGTCTATCCCGAACTGCTGCATGGGCGATGGCCAGGCGGCGGCATTGAACCTCGAATACGGTGCCGACAAGAAGAGCGCAACGATTAGCTTTACCGAACCGTGGTTCCTCGACAAGCCGATTACGCTTGGTGCAAGCCTCAGCTATAGCTGGTGGAACATGGAAAAGTACGATGACCACGACATTACCCGTTACGGTGGAAACATCTTCGTGGGTAAGCGCCTCAAGTGGCCGGACGATTACTTCTACGGACAAGTTGGTTATGGCTGGCTCATGAATGACCAGGGCCCGAATATCGACAATAGCTATGTGGTCTATACCGGTATCGAATCGGCATTCAACTTCCGCATCCAGCGTGACGACAAGAACTTGCCGCAGTTCCCGACGGAAGGCTCGCGCTATGTGCTCGATGTGCAGTGGGCTAATAAATACTTTGGTAGCGACTTCGAATTTGTCAAGGCCGACCTCTCCATCAAGTGGTGGTTCCCGCTATTCCGCGACCGTCTGTCGATTGCTCTGACAAACGAATATGGCGTTATCTTTGGTGACAAGTTGCAGCACCGCACTCTCTACACGATGGGTGGCGTGCTTGGTTACGATGGTATGCTCCGCGGTTATGGAGCCGGTTCTGTTGGTCGCAGCCGCCTTGGACGCAGCTACCAGTACATTGGCGCCGAACTCCAGCTCGGGCTTGTGCCGCAGACGTTCTACTTGTTGCCGTTCTTCTTTGATGCCGGTAACGTGTTCGGTGAACGCATCGATACGAGCAAGCGAATTGACAAGCCCAAGAAGAATCCGCTCAGCGAATGGGATCCGACGACACTCAAGAAGGATATCGGCTTTGGTTTCCGTGTCGTAGTTCCGATGCTTGGCATTATCGGTTTCGATTTCGCTTGGCCGCTCGATCCGGGTGAAGCCTACAATGGAACGAAGTATTCCAAGGTGGGCGATATGGAATTCAACTTTGTCATTGGTCAGGCATTCTAACCTGGTAGGAGGAACGCTATGTTTCGCAAGTTGATAATTTTGCTTTCGGTGGTGTTTGCCTGTGCAAGTTTTGCCGAAGATGGTCTTCGCATAGCCCATGTCGATTCAAAGATTATCTTTGACGGATTCAAGGGCACAAAGAAAGCCCAGGAAGAATACGACCGCCAGGTGGCTAAGTGGGAACAGCAGGCGAACCTTTTGCAGAAGGAACTCGCTGCTATCAAGGAAAAGCTTGATAAGCAGGTGTTGATGCTTTCTGATGAAAAGAAGCGCGAACTTGAAGCCGAATACAACAAGAAGGATACGGAACTCAAGTCGTTCATCGACCGCGTCTATGGACGTAACGGCGAACTCATCACTGAAAATGAAAAGGTGAGTGCCCCGATTATCCAGCTTATCCGCAAGGCCGTGAATGAAATCGCGCTGCAAGAAGGTTACGATATGGTTGTTGATCGTGCAACGGGTGCCGTGCTCTTCTGGAAAAAAGAAAACGACCTTACGAATAAAGTCTTAGACTATTTGAATAATAGATAGTTGCTGGTCATGAGTTGATTGCCGTGTCGCCCAGGATGAAGTGACACGGCAATTTAATTTGAAACTTTAAACTTTGTTTATCGCGGATGGAAACGGAAAGTCAAACGGCGTTTTTGTCTCCTTGTCAAAAATATGAAGTCTCTTTACGCTATTGCATCTCTTTTATTTGTTGCCGCTAATTTTAACGCTTGCGGCAGTGATGATAAAGTATCGGCTCCGGAAATCTCTGCTGAATCAAGCAGTGCTAAAATAGAGTATTCCAGTAGTTCTGCTATAAAAAAGTCCAGCAGCTCGACAGCCTCAAAAAAATCGTCTAGTTCATCAAAACCCACCATTGTTTCTGAATTGAGCTACGGAACCCTCGTTGACGAACGCGATGGACAACAATACAAAACCATTGAGATTGGCAATCAGACATGGATGGCCGAAAACCTCAATTATGCTATCAATACCAGTTACTGCTATCAAAACAGTGCAGACTATTGTGAAAAATATGGCCGACTTTACACGTATTACGATGCCGATACCGTCTGCCCTAAAGGCTACCGTCTTCCATCGCAGGAAGATTTCGCAATATTGCTTAGACCCTTGTCAACAGCCGTTTACGAAGAACGCCTGGATAAAAAATATGACGATGCCGTATTTGCAATAAAGTCTGTAACAGATTGGGAAGAAAGCCCTTGGGACTATAGAGGGGACGATGGCGAAATTAGCAAGATGACCGAAGCGACAAATTCAACAGGCTTTTCTGCTTTGCCTGCAGGCTATTGGAACGGTCGAGGTTTTAGTAGAGCTGGAAAGGAATCCTATTTCTGGTGTACTACGGACGGCCCTGAAAATGATGGAACCAAATATGCGATGGATGTTGAATACAGGTCGTTTGCAGTATCTTTTTATTGGTGGGAAAAAACTTACGCCTATTCAGTCCGATGTATCCTTGATAACTAGGGTAAAAACGGGAACATCAAAAAATTTTCTTCTTTGCACATCTCTGCCCGAAATTCTTCAAAGGTTCCTTTTTTTACGTAAATCCCTACAGCCCTAGTGCTTTGGCTCTATCTCGGATAGATTCTTTGTACTTCTTTTTGCCTTGTTCGCTTAGGAATGATTTGTCTAGCATTTCTTCCATTGCGGGCACCACGTCGATGGCTTGCTTTATAAAACGCGCAGCTCTTTTCTCGACAACTCCGATTCTCTTGGCGAATTCCATAAAATCCGGAGAACCATAAAAACCATTGGCTTCGTAAAAAGGTGTCTTGAAATCGTCTTCATCCTTGAATAAGTCTAATGCGGTACGCGATTGTTCGTGGGGAATGTGTAGCGATGTGTTCAGCAAGTCGTATGCGGGGGTTAAATCATAGACATCAAGATTTTCGACGGAATTGCGGAGTGAAAAATTTTTTGCATGAGCATCGCCGTTGCATACAAGATAGTTGAATAAGACCGTCCTGAAAAACACTTCAACGGCGACATCGGCGGCACTTACGTTTTCGCGAATCAGTGTGGCAATTCCTTCGTACGAAATTCCCTTGTATTTGTAGTCGCTGCCGTTTATTTCGGGGACAAGACCCGCAATTTGAGCAAAGTCGCTTTGGCTCAGTCGCTCCCCTGCGTGTTCGTCAGATTCAATGATGTCAAAACGCTTGGTGATATAGACTGGATCGCCGTTTTTGAAGTAAAGTAGAGCGGATAACGCTGTTGGAATCTTGAAAAGGATGCGTGCCATCAGCATAGTCACATGCTCGTTGGCTGGAGCGTCTTGATAGTTCTCGTAGTACGGCAACAAGGTCGGTTTTAGAATGTGTGTTCCACCGCGATCTGTGTTGACCAGTTTCTTGTTTTCGATTTTCACGGAAAACTTTGTCTGCGCCCCAGAAATAGAAATTCTCTTGACCGCTCCATCCTTTGCAAATGCGAGTTGCGGAACATCAAAATCCAACGTGGCGTTAAACCTTGAGACGCCAAATAGCGCCTTTGAACAGGCTCGACAAAAGTCTTGATCGGTTTCTTTTAAGCAACAGTGGCAAAGGCCCATTAGTGGCTCCTTTCCCGTACGGTGACAGCACCGATAGTTTCATGCTTGGCGAGGTTCAGGAGTATTGAGAATTTGTCTGTGCGCTTAATGCCGAGGCGTTCGCAATAGAATGATTTGTTTGCACCTTCTGGTAACAATCCTTGAAAATACGGGAACAGGTAGGGCGACCGAAATAGACGCTTGTTTTTCGGCATATCCAATGCGATGGATGGATTTCGGGAAGTCGCGTAATTTGAGTCGTACAAAAATGTGTAACCCTTGCTGTTTTGCAGGAGGTAACCGGCTAGAATGTCGTTGTAATAAACGCATGCGCTGCGGATTTTGTTATTCATGCGTTACCCTCTCGCTTAATGTAACTACAAAACCGAGGGGCTTCACCATCTTGTTCAAAACGTTGATGGACGGGTTCGCTTTCCCGAGTTCGACGGAGTTGATTGTTCTGGGTGAAACGCCGGAAATCTCGGCCAGGTCCTCTTGGGATAATCCTAGTTTCTTTCGCCTTTCCGAAATCTGTTTTCCGAGATTTTCCATAACTTTGGCTCCAATAACAGTAATTTATTCCATCTGAAATGCGCTAAATCGGCAATATATTGCGGTTTTTGTGTTAAAATATATAATCAAAAGCGCTTTGTCAATGGAAATCTGCAAGATATTGCATTTTTTTTATTACCTTTTCCCCAGATATCCCACCTACGGAGGTTCCCATGCCTAACATTCTCCCTGATCCGATGACGGTCCACCCGATTGCGGGTTACGACAAGGAAATTTACGTGAAGCCGACACTCAAGAATCCGAACATCATCGTCGGGGATTTTACCTACGCTGACTCGGAATTCGAAAGCCATGTGACGCACCATTACGACTTTATCGGCGACAAACTCATCATCGGGAAGTTCTGCCAGATTGCTGCAGGCGTGGAGTTCGTGATGAACGGCGCGAACCACCAGATGAATGCCGTTTCGACTTTCCCGTTCTCCATGCTCGAAGGCTGGAACATGAAGCCGCCTGCAAAAAGCGATTTACCGTTCAAGGGCGATACCGTTATCGGGAACGACGTGTGGATCGGACAGAATGCGACAATCTTGCCTGGCGTGCATATTGGTGACGGCGCGATTATCGGCGCGAATGCGGTCGTGGGGTGTGACGTGGAGCCTTACACGGTTGTGGTGGGGAACCCGGCACAGTTTATTCGCAATCGCTTTGACGAGGAATTGACGGCGCTTTTGCTTGAGTGGAAATGGTGGGACAAGTCCATCGAAGAAATCAATGCGATGATTCCGATTCTCACGAATCCGGACTTGGCTTTTGTCAAGGCAAAAATCGAGGAATTCCTTGCGAATGCTTGATGCGTATGGCTTGCGCCGTAACGGACTGCGAATTGTGCCTAGAAATATTTCTATATTGGCAAAGACGAAAAATGTGGATTTAAAATAATCCCAAACCACCAACCACTAACCATTAATCACTAAAATATGGCCGAACAAAACAAAGCAGAAAAATTCGTTTTCTACATGTACAAAATGACCAAGTCCTATCCGCCTAACAAAGAGGTGCTGAAGGACATTTCTTTGAGCTTCTACTATGGCGCAAAGATTGGTATTATCGGCCAGAACGGTGCCGGTAAGTCAACGCTCCTCCGCATCATGGCGGGTATCGACAAGGAATTCCAGGGTGAAGCTTGGATTGAACCGGGCCGCACCGCAGGCTACTTGCCGCAGGAACCGCAGCTTGACCCGAACTTGACTGTCAAGGAAAACGTGATGCAGGCTGTCGCTAAAAAGCAGGCTGTGCTTGACCGTTTCAACGAAATCTCCATGAAGTTTGCTGAACCGATGGAAGACGACGAGATGAACAAACTTCTCGACGAACAGGCTAAGCTTCAGGACATCATCGACGCTCAGGACTTGTGGAGCCTTGATCGCAACATTGAAATTGCAATGGACGCGCTCCGCTGCCCGCCGGGTGATTGGCCGGTGACAAACCTTTCCGGTGGTGAAAAGCGCCGTGTGGCTCTTTGCCGCTTGCTCCTCGAAGAACCGGATTTGTTGCTCTTGGACGAACCGACGAACCACTTGGATGCCGAAACGGTTGCATGGCTCGAACGCCACCTCCGCGAATACAAGGGTTCCGTGATTCTCGTGACCCATGACCGTTACTTCCTTGACAACGTAACGAACTGGATTTTGGAAATTGACCGCGGTCGCGGCATTCCTTGGGAAGGCAATTATGCCCAGTGGCTTGACCAGAAGCTTGAACGTATGAAAAACGAAGAAAAGGGTGAATCTGACCGTCAGAAGCGCCTCGCTCGCGAACAGGAATGGGTCAAGCAGAGTCCGAAGGCTCGCCAGGCAAAGAGCAAGGCACGTCTCAAGGCTTACGAAGAACTCTTGGCGGAAGATTCCAAGGAACAAATTAAGGTGGCGCAAATCCACATTGCAAACGGCAAGCGTTTGGGCGATGTCGTTATTCAGGCGGAACATTTGCAGAAGGCCTTTGGCGACAAGGTGCTTTTCGACGATTTGAACTTCAGCTTGCCGCGCTCGGGGATTGTGGGCATTATCGGTCCGAACGGTGCTGGTAAGACGACTTTGTTCAAGATGATTATGGGTCAGGAAAAGCCCGATGGCGGTACGCTCAAGATTGGCGAGACTGTCGAAATCATCAGCATGGAACAGGGCCGCGAAAGCTTGGACGATTCCAAGACGGTTTGGGAATCCATCACGGGTGGCAACGACGAAATCTTGGTGGGCGACCGCAAGATGAATGGCCGTGCTTACTGCGGTCTCTTCAACTTCACGGGTGCGGCCCAGCAGAAAAAGCTCTCGCAGCTTTCTGGTGGTGAACGCAACCGCGTGCTTATGGCAAAGAACTTGCAGAAGCCGGGCAACCTCTTGTTCCTCGACGAACCGACCAACGACTTGGACATCGAAACGCTGCAGGCTCTGGAACAGGCAATCCTCAAGTTCGCAGGCTGCGCCGTGATTATCTCCCATGACCGCTGGTTCCTCGACCGCATCGCCACGCACATCCTCGCTTACGAAGGCGATTCGAAGGTGGTGTGGTTCGAAGGCAACTGGAGCGAGTACGAAGCCGATCGCCGCAAGCGCCTCGGCGAAGATGCCGACAATCCGAAGCCGATTCGATACAAGACTCTCACGAGACAATAATTTTTAGAGTGTCACCCCGGCCACAGTGCCGGGGTCACCTTTTTTTGCGGTTTTATTCCGGCCTTAAAACGCCCACCAAATGCCGAGTCCTCCCAAAGCTGCCATGCCTAAGCCTCCTCCGATCATAGCCCTGCTTTATCGTGGTAGTCTTCATCGTGTCTTTTATCAAGTCCGATGCCTGCGAAGGTCATCTTGCATCTTTAGAACAAGCGGTGGAGTAAGTGAAACCGCAAAAGAACTTGTTGCCATCAGCGAGAAACTTAAAATAAATACTGCCAAAAATTTCATGTATTCCTACTGTATTCTCTAAAACTCAATTCTCTCCGGGAACGCTTCTTTCCGCATGATTCCCCACATCTTGTCGATGTAAGAGAGCGTGTAGAATTGCTCGTAGTAGTGGTAGTAAAATGCGCCCTTCATGGTCGTGGAATAGACTTCGTTTTCTTTTGTCAGGAATCCGAGCTTTTGCGCTAACCAAAAATCGAATCCGTACATTTTCTTGAGCGGAACACCAAAGAACTGCTCGAATTTCTTTTCGTCCAGTTGCATGCTATAAAGTGTCCAGAACAGGTAATATACCATCCTCTGCCTTGGCGTGAAGCGGATGGTCAACGATGTCGGCAGCTTGTCGCTGTTAATCCTCTTGCAGTATTCTTCTACGGAAAAGGTATTTATCTTGAATTGTTTTTGAAGGAGCGTCGTGGCGGAACATCCGAACCCGAGAAAGCTGTCGCGGGTCATGGATGAATATTTGGCTTCTTTCTTGTTCGAGAACGTCCAGATGGAATTGCGGTGGTACCCCTTTTCGTTGAAGTAGGCGGTGATTCGATCCAGCAACTCCTTTTTCTGCTTTTTCGGCATCGTTTTCACTTTGCTCTTGGTAAAGGAAAAGTCGATGAACGGGTAAATCGCAACATGGTTTGCGCCGCTTTCGAATGCGGTATCCACGTCCGCCTTGATGTCTTCGTAAGTCTGGTCGGGGAGCGCAAAAATGAAGTCCATCGAAACCGTTTCAAATTCCACGGCGCTTAGGGCTTCTTTTAATTTGTTTGCGTTAACTTTTTTTCGTCCGAGAATGTTCTGGTATTTTTCCTGGAACGATTGGATGCCTATGCTGAGCTTTGTAACGCCAGCATCTTTCAGCTTTTGAAGTGTTTCGACATTCACGTTGTCGGGGTGCAGCTCGACGCCGATGCCTTCGGTCACGGTAAAATGTTCCCGAATCGCTTCGATGATTTCGCTGATTCTATCCGCGATTAAGGCCGGCGTGCCGCCGCCAAAATACAGGCTTGTCGTCTCCTTCTTGCTCTTGTATTGACAGCCGACTTTGTGGATTTCTTTTTTCAGCGCGTCAATGTACCTGTCGCACAGTTCCTTGTTATAGACGGTCTTGCAATAGGGGCAGAACGTGCAGATGCTTTTGCAGAAAGGGATGTGGACATAGAGCCCGAGATTCTCACATTCCTCGAAGGGGAGAAAATCGTCGTATTCGTTTTTGAATAAAAAAGGCTTGATGGACCGGGTCAGCCACGCTCTAGTTAAAGTCGTTCTCAAACTCATTCAAAAAACTCTCGTTAGCCTATACGTACTTGAGGTATGTCCTTACCGCTTCGAAGGCGATTTTCAAATTGCCTCTGAAAAGCAGGGTGTATTCAGCGACAAAGAAGTAACCGCATTCTTCGCAAAGTCCCGGAACGTCGATACACCTTCCGCATACTGAAATCTTGCCGTCTTCGATGACCAAACATTGATAGCACGGGGTGGGGAAGCTGTTGTTGACGAGGTACGGGAGCGATGCTTTGAGATTGAATATCGGGTAGCCTTTATCCATCATCTGCAAGATGGTGTCTGCTATTTTCTGTTTTTCTTCTTTGGACAAGAAAAGGTTTCTCGTGTCGGGATAAGGCGTGTGGAAATTGAACGAGACCGCCCTCACGTTTTTTGCGTCCTTCGCGATTTGGCAAACATCTTGTACGGCATCTTTGTTGATTTGGTTGATGGCCATGTAGAAACAGATGTTGTCCGCAGTGGCGTTCTTGACATTCTCCATGATGGTATCGAACGTGTTGCCTCTGATGGCATTGTGGCGTTCTCTGTCGCCGTCAAGGCTTAAGAGAATCAAGTCCGCTTCGGGCAAGTCAATGGACTGTGTTCCGTTCGTGACTACGTTCACAATCATGAAGCCCATTCTTTTCGCTTCGATGACTAAATCCCTGACTGTCAAATCGCCGTCTCTCCACAAAAACGTCTCGCCGCCACAGAAGAAGAGGATGCGGGTGCCCATGTCGTATAAGGTCTGCATCTCTTTTTTGATTTGGGTGTAGGGATGCATTATCGAAGTGATGTTGTTGACGGAGCAGTGCTTGCATTTCAGGTTGCAACGGTCGGTTACAATGACGGTTCCCAAAATCGGGTCTTTCTTCTTGAATAGGACTGTCTTGAGCCAAAAGTTGGCAAAGTAAAAGAACGACGATACTTTCATTATATGTATTCCTTCGACAAAAACTTCTTTGTCACGAATCCGATAAATATATTATACAAAAAAAAGGTGTTAAACAACATTTTTTTGTTTTTCCAATTATGCTATCTCACCAACCTTAAAAGCGACTCCCTAACCACCAGCCACTTCCTGCTGTTTACTATCTTTCCATTGAACATATAATCTTTCGTCTCTCGTCTAACACATGCTCCACGTTTTTAAACACGAACTTCGTTTGATTTTTAGGGATCCGCGCTTCTGGATTCCGTTCATCATCCCGCCGGTAATCCTCGCGGCGAGCCAGGCGATTGCGGTATCGCGTTACGGTGGCGAGATTATGCAGGGCATGGAAAGTTACATGATGCTTCTGCTCGGTTGCTTGATGGCTCCGATGGGCGCTCCTTTGGCGGGTGACAGTTTTGCGGGCGAGCGCGAACGCAATTCGCTGGAGCTTTTGCAGCTTTCTCCGATTGCGCCTGCGAAACTTTTCTGGGGTAAACTGTTTGCCATTCTCCCGTTCCCGCTGGTGTTTGCGCTTTTGGCACAGCTTGGCTACTGGTTCTCGCATTCCGAAATTACAGTGACGGCGGCGGTCGCGTCGATGCTCGGTGCTCTTTCGGCGGTGCTCCTCACGACCGCATTTTCGTTGATGGTGTCGCTTCGTGTAAAAACTGTCCGTGCGGCAACTCATATTACTTTATTTTTTATTGTTCCCCTTCTTTTGTTAGTGCAGATGGGGCATGAGGTGTTTTTACAGGGCTTGTTCATACCGGTTGTGATACTCGCTTTATCTATTGCGATTAGCATCGCTGTGACTTTTATGGGAATGCGAAAATTTGTGAGTTTATAAGCGTCGCCAAAAGTTTAAAAAAAGGAGAAATGAAATGAAAAAAATTTTGTTTGCACTTGGAGTATTTGCAATATTTGCTTTGACAGCCTGTGACGATTCCGCATCGAGTGGCGATAGTAATGGTTCCGGCTCAAATTCAACGAGCAAAACGACAGGAAGTTTTCCGCCGAATGGGGACGAAGGCTTCTATTGCGATGTTACGGATGGCACAAATGCAGATGGCTCGTACTGGAAGCAGATTAAGGTGAATATTCCGAAATACAAAGGCCATGTGGAAAAATTTACGTTTGACCAAAACGGCACAGGGACTCAGTATTACGAAGACTCCTTTTTTTATACGACGCCTTATGAAAAATCGGCCATGTGCTTGGAGTTCGAAGATGGGATAAAGGAAAACTCACACAAGAGAAATTATACCGAAACTTATTGTGGAAACGGATTTTATTATTTTGTTATTAGCTTCCAGAACTTAAGCTTGGAAGCGCTTCATTCGCAGGTGGACGATTACGAAGATGATTGCAAGGATTACGAAAAGAAGTGGAAAGATGGCGATTACGACGAGTTCATAGAAAAAAGGACTTGGAGATAATTTATAAGGAGAAGGCTTCCTCTTTTAGAGGAAGCTTTTTGCATTTGGAAAAGGAGGGTTTTAGGGAGGGCGGAGCCTTCCCTAGTAAGGAGAATGCCTCCGCTCTTAGCGGAGGCATTCAAATAGGGTAGTTATAAGCCGGGTTCTGTACCTTCTTGCGAAGGCGATGACCATCTCTCTGGACGAATCGTTACCGACCGCCTCAAGCGACCTACCCGGATATCCAGCTGGCACGGGCCGCACCAGGTTCTTGCGAACGGAATCCTGCTTGGTCTTGCACCGGATGAGGTTTACCATGCCGCCCCTGTCACCAGAAGCGCGGTGAGCTCTTACCTCGCCATTTCACCCTTACCTCGCTGAACCGAAGTTCAAACGGGGCGGTTTGCTTTCTGTTGCACTTTCTGTCGCGTTTCCGCGCCTGGACGTTATCCAGCATCATGCCCTGCGGTGCCCGGACTTTCCTCCAGCCGTGAAGCCGGCGGCCATCCGCTACCCGACCCAAATCTAGAAAATGCTTTGGAAAAGTGCAATATTTTTTCTATTCTTTGTCTCATGAACCCGAGAATATCCTTTGTGCTACAGATGTCGCCATCGACCTCATACGAAAATCTAGAGGCGATTGCGCGTAATTTGCTAGAAGGATTGAACGTTCTCTTGAATTCGGAACAGCTGAAATGTTCCATTTACTTGGACGGCCCGATGATCGAGGCGCTTTACAATGTGGCAAAGCCCCTGATGTTTGGCAAAATCCAGAATGCTATTCGTAGCGGAACTCTGGAGTTCTTGGGGGGCGGCTATTACGACCCGATGCTTCCGCTTTTCCCGGAAGACTTGCAAATGATGCAGCTGGAATTGCATCGCAACTACCTAAAGAAAGTGCTTGACGCGGAACCCCAAGGCTATTTTAACTCCTCGCTGGTGTGGGAACCGGGCATGGCAGATATTCTGGAACGGTCCCGTTTTGACTATGCGCTGGTGACGGAAGCCGCTGTACAAGACGCTCTCGGACGTTCGACTCCTGTTTCGGGTTGGTTTACGCTGGAAGACCGAGGCTCGCTTATCCGCATTGTTCCTGTCTCCGAAACGCTTTCTAAAGCGATTGCCGAAGATAATCTTGCATGGAGGACGATTGCGGAATCGTATTGCCGTGGAGGAAAGTCCGCGATTGCCTTTTTCGATATTCCGTCGGAGCCTACAGAAATCGTTGATTTCTTTGGACGTCTTGTCGATTTCGTGGAGACGAACGAGGTGCAGACAAGAACAGTCGGCTTTGCTGTAGATCAGTTGGAAACGTCCGGTTCTATCAGTTTCCTTGTTTCTGCAGGCCGCAATCTTGGTCTCCCTTCGACGGCGCGTACTTGTCGTGAACTTTTGATTCGACGTCCTGAAATCAATTTGCACCACAAGACTTTCCTGAATTTGTACAGGAGAGGCCGCAATGTACTTTCGGGAAAAAAGTGGCTTGAGTTTTGTCATGCGCTTTTGCCAGCGATGGCTCCGCTGTTTTTCAGAGATTTGTTTAACCGTTCGGGAATGCGTTCCATGATGGTTCGCAAACGGTCCAATCGGTTGCTGATTAAAGCGTCGCAACTTTTGGACAATCTCACGGATTTTTCCGGGCTCCGCGTCGATGTGTGCGACTACCTGCTCCGTGGCAAGAAAATTCTCTTTTGCGAAAACCCGGAATCCTCCTATTTGTTGGACTGCCGTTTGGGCGGTGCACTCCGTGCATGGAACTACAAGGGCGCAAAAATTAATCTCGTGAATTCTTGGCGGGATGACGGTGAACCTTCTTTTGCCTTTTTGGATTGCCTCTTGCCGAATGTGGATTTTACGCCGGTCAAACTGGAACAGATGCTTTATGACCGCAAGCATTTGCTTGCCGACCCGTATGACTACCGCATCCTCCGTTCGGAATCGGGCACGGAAATTTTACTCGACGAGGAACAGGGCTTTGATAGCGTTGAACGCAAGGCCTTGTTCCGAATAAAGAAGGTATTCACGTTCCAGGGCGATGCCGCCAAGTTTACCGTTTCTTATGTTATCGACAATCTTGCCTACGTGAACACGAAGGGGTTCTTCGGAACGATTCTCGAACTTGGGCTTTTGTCTCGTGGAGATGTCAACAAGGTCCTTATCGACGGGAACAACGTCAAGTGGAATATGATGGAACCGCTTCTGTATCCCGACGGACAGTCTCTTGAAATCCGTGATGAAAAAGGCGGTTGCGTGTTCCGTATGGCGTTCGACCGCCCGACGTCTATCTTTGTCGGTTCCATCTTTGGCGCGACATCATCGGCGGCGCCCCAGGCATTCCAGGGCATTCGCGTGTTCCCGTTCTGGAACGCTCCGTTCAACATGCTCGACCGCAAGGCCTTCAAAATATCGGTGTCAGTAACCAAGAGGTAAAAATATGCGTGCCGACTTGATTGACATCCAGGTAGAAGACCGCGGCGAAGAAGTTGAAATTTCGCTGTACGGCATTCTGGGCGAATATCAGCTATCGGCAGTCCGTGAAAAACTTGAAATGCTGGTTCGCGGGCCGGGAGTATTTTTCTTTGTGAACCTCCAGAACGCACGCTTTACGACAGATGCGTACCGCGCTTTGTTCCTTGAAATTTTGAACTTGGTCAAGCAGCAGAAGGCAACGCTCATTTTGATTTTTGAAAATGATGAGCTGCGTGCTTATTTTGAACGTTACAAGAACATCTTTGAAATCTACAGGAGCCGCGAGGAGTACCGCAAGTCGGGACTATCGAAACAGGTCCATTTGGTCGGTCTCCATTACGAAAAACGTTCGATAAGCCTTTCTCCCGGGTTTGCCGTTTCTGTGGCGCTGTTCCTTGTTGGTTGGGCTATTACGTTATTTGTTATCGTCGTGGGCCAAGGACGTGAAATCACGGACAAGCAGGCTCAAATTACGGCGCTCGAAAGCCAGAAAGCCCGCTACATCCGAGAAATAGACCGTTTGGAGTCCGCTATCGGGCCGATGCGAAAGCTTGGTGTCGTGCAGGATACGACTTTGCTGAGTTCATTTGGGGCTATCCAGGATTGGGTGACGTATCTCGAATACTTGGAGAAAAACCGGCGTGAAAAGTAGCGTTCGTCTTTCTTCGATGAGCGTAAGCGTTTTGCTTATCATCGGTTTTGGCGTCTTGTTTACTTTTGCAAGCGAGTGGTATTCCAATAGGGTTGAACTTGAAAAATTAGCTTATCGGGAACGTCTCCTCCACAATGACATGGAACATCTGGAAGTGGTGGGCAAGTGGACGCTCGATTACGTGAAAATCGAGAAAGCGTTGACGTACTTGCTGGGGGACCGTCTATCCGAAGTGAGTTCCCGCATCTTGACAGAGCAACTTTGGCAGATTTCGCAATCGTATTCACTGGATCCTCTGATTATTCTTGCCGTCGTTGCTCAGGAAAGCCGTGGAAATCCGCTAGCTCGAGGGCGGTTCCAGTCGGGGCGCTTTTCGGGCGCCTTGGGCTTGATGCAGATAAAGTTGGAAACGGCGACAAAGATGGGACGCAGGTTCGGAGTCATTGTCGAAAGCGAAGAGGACTTGATGCGCCCAGAAGTTAACGTGGTCGTGGGAGCTGCTTACTTGATTCGTCTTATTGGAAAATATGGAAATTTGAGAGAAGCTCTTGTGGCGTATAATTTGGGGCATTCGGCGGTTGATAAATTGCTAGAAAAAAGTGCTCCGTTGCCAACCTCCTATTACGAGGGTGTTATCGCTAAATACAAGGATCTTGTGGCACACTGTTCGTTTTGAGAAGGTTTTTAGTTAGTAGTTACTAGTTAGTAGTTAATAGTTACTAGAGATTGCAATAAGAACATTTCTAGTAACTAGTAACTCAGAACTCGAAACTGTGCCGAAGGCACCCTAGTAACTCAGAACTCTTAACTGAGAACTATAATCCTGCTAACGAATCACGGTTTACTCCCTCCTTTCCAAAGACTATTGACCAATGACCAATATCTTTTTTCTAAATTCTAGCTGTGATTAGAAATACCTTTTTATTGTTTGTGATGACGGGGCTTGCCATTGCGGGCGAGGTCCGTTACGATTGTTTGCGTTTTGTGGAACAGGGACTTGCTACCGATCCGCAGATGGCCGAATCCCGGTTTGGCACGGAAAGCAAGGCTAACAAAATTCGCGCACTCAAGTCCGAAGTTATTTTGCCGACTTTCAACGTGTCTATGATGGTGGGGCCTGCTCCCGGTTTGAGGGAAACCGTGGATGACTGGGGCGATACCGTTGATACGTACGATTTTTCACGAATGGGACCTTTCTGGGCTATCGAGGCTAAGTTTATCCAGCCGCTGAACTTGGGACAGTACCAAACGGGCAAAAAGGCTCTCGAAGCGGACTTGCAGCAAAAGACTTTCGAAATTGAAAATGTAACGCACAAAAAAGAAGTCGAGCTTCAGTCGTATTATTACAACTACTTGCTTGCTCTCGAAATGAAACGCCTCGCCGCCGACGCCCAAAAGCAAGTCGATAAGGCCTATGACCAGCTCGAAGAAGCGCTGGACGAGGACGAACCGACTGTGTCGCAATCGGATTTGCTGAACTTGAAGGCGAAAATGCATACGGTCAAGGATGGCGTTATCGAGGCGGACCTTGGGATGAAGCGCGTGATGCTGGCTATCCGTTTTGCTTTGGCGTTACCGGAAGGCGATACTTTCGTTGCCGAAGATTCCGTGCTAACCGTGAGAACCGAACATATGCCGACCGAGGATGAAGTTCGTGATTTGACGGTGAAGTTCAATCCCGAACTGAAGCAGTTGAGCGCTGGACTTCGTGCACGGCGTTACCAAATGGATTTGGCCGAGGCGAAACTGGCGCCGGAGTTCTTTGTGATGGGTGAGTTCCAGTATGTGAAGAGCTGGGCGGGTAATCGCAATGTGCTTCAGAAAAACGCTTTTGACCAGGATGCCGTCAACAAGATTTCCGGGCTTATCGGCGTGGGCTTGAGATACCGCTTGAATTTCTGGAAAAACTGGGAAGATTACCGCCAGGCGAAAACGGAGTATCGCGGTCTCCAGTTGAAGGAAACCTATGCTTCGGATGGCCTTGTGGCGAAAGCTGTCGAGCAGTATTACCAGGTTGTTGCCGCCAAGGAAAAGCTAGATGCGATACGTGAAAGCTTGCGTGCGTCCGAAGCGCTATTGAAGGGGGCCGCCATGAAATACGATCTCGACAAGTCCCAGACGGGAGAGCTGGTTTCGGCCTATACGCAAAATGTAAGCATGAAAAAGGACTATTATTTCGCAGTTTGCCGATATAATGTCGAATTTGCCGGATTAATTGCAAAGATAGGTTTGTCTCTTAGCGAGTATAATTCGTATTTTAATAAAAAATGAAGGAGTTCAAGATGTTTAAGAAAATTATGATTGCCATTGCCTGCGCTTCGCTCTTGTCGTTCGCTGCCGATGATCCGGTATCTGTCGTCAAGAGCAAGGATGTCGAATTGCAGAACATCATCAAGAAGTCGAAACGTACCGCCAAGGAAACGGAACGTGTCAAGAACTTGTTGAACGATTCCTTTGACTTTGCGCTTTTGGCCAAGAAGTCTCTCGCTGCGAGTGTTTGGAAAGAGCAGGACGAGGCTTCCCAGCAGAAGTTCGTGACCGAATTCCAGCGCATGGTCCGCAATTCCAGTGCAAACCGCTTGGAATTGTACCGCGCCGACTCCACGATTTATGAACCGGCGAAAATGAAGGGCTCGGATGATGCCCGCGTTATCGCCCACTTGTGGAACAACGGCAAGGAATCTATCCTTGAATACAAGATGACCATCGTGAATGGCAAGTGGAAGGCCTGGGACTTGGTCATCGACGACCTTTCGACGGCCCGTAACTACAAGGAACAGTTCAGCAAGATTCTCAAGGACAAGAGCTTTGCCGAACTGATTGACGTTATCAGCAAGAAGGCTGACGAAGCCGAAAAGTAATGGGCTTTTTATTCTGGCTCTTTTGTTCGATTCTCGTTGTAGCGCTTGTGCTACTGCTTTTCCCGTTTTCGGTTCTGATAGAATTCGAAGCTGGGGAGCGCGGTGCGCGGGCGCTTTTCTTTTTCTTCAAGAAGAAAATTTATGAGTACGAGAAAAAGTGGGGGAAGGGGTTAGACGACAAATGCGTAGAACGAGAGTCGCGACCAAGCTCGCTTGGGCATGACCGAGATCAGCATTTGGGACAAGAGCGAAGCGATTGTCCAAAGACGAGAGACGAGAGTGAGGCGGAGTTAGACGAGAGACGAGAGTCGCGGCCGACGGAGTCGGGCATGACCGAGAATGTTGAACCGCGTCATCCTGAGCCACGAAGTGGGGAAGGGGCCTGTGCAGTTCCCGTCGAAAGCCGCGTAGCGAAGGAACCGGAGAAGTCTGAAGAAAAGGAAGATGGTGTTGTAACCGCAGAGTCCAAGGCTCCGAGTACAACGGAACAGAAGACGGCTTCTGCAAAGCCTGCGGAAAAAGTTGCTGAAAAATTGGAAACAGAAAAAACAAAGCCTGAGGCAAAATCGCCAAAGTCGGAAAGCCCTGCTGCAAAATCCGAGCCAGAGCAGGAAGAACCGAAGCAGGAACAACAGAAAAAAGAAAAACGCAAACTCTCGGACCGCGAATTCTGGACAATCATCTTGACGCCCGATTTGGATGCAAGGGCGTTCCGCTATGCGTTGAAAATACTTTCGGCAGTTCTTTCGTTGTTCCGTGTGCGGTTTATTGGCTGTTTTGTCGAAGGAATTCAGTCGGATTATATGAGCATGGGTTATGGCGCCGCGTTAAACGGGTTTCTAAAATCGTTCCCTTACATCGGTGCGTGGGATTTCCGAATGGACTGGTGCCACGAAAAGGAACTCCGTGCGGCAGGGTCTATCCGTATGAGTGTTAATTTGTTACGTATTTTCTGCTTTGTTCTGGAAACTCTTGTCTTGGTAGGAATTTTGGCGTGGATCTTTTGGCGTCGCCGTGCGCACGTGATTAAGACAAACGAACTCCCTGAACTTGGTTTTATCCGCAGAAAGATTCTGGAATTTATTTTGGAGGACTGATGGCGACTTTGACTTTGGAACGTTTGCTCGCCTCGATGGGTTTTGGCAGCCGCAAGGATGCCCGGGGCCTTGTCCGTATGGGTCTTGTGAAACTGGATGGCAAAGTGCTTGAAGACCCGTTCATGGAGTTCAAGGAACGCCCGGAGTTCATTACGGTAAATGGCGAAGAAGCCCCGACGGTTGAGAAGTTGTACGTGATGCTCTACAAGCCGACCGATGTCGAATGTAGCCATAATGCCCGTGACCACAAGTCCGTGTTCGAACTTGTGCCGGAGCGCTTTACGGCGATGGGCATTCAGTCTGTCGGACGCTTGGATGCGGATTCCTCGGGACTCCTGTTGCTTTCGAATCAAGGTGACTTTATTCACAAGGTCGAAAGTCCGAAGAAAGGCCTTTTGAAAAAGTACCGTGTGACGCTGGCCCGCCCGTTTACGGATGCGCAAAAGGCGGAACTCCTGGCCGGTGTGATGCTCAAGGACGAGCGACGTCCGGTGCTGGCTCGGGAAATTGAAATCGATGGTGACGCGGTTGTCGTTGCGATTGGCGAAGGACTGTACCATCAGGTTCGCCGAATGTTTGCCGCTGTCGGGAATCACGTGGAAACTTTGGAACGAATTTCGATTGGACCGGTTGTCTTGGATCGTTCTTTGGGCGAGGGCGGCTGGCGGTTCCTTACCGACGAAGAAGTCGCTGCGCTGTCGTAATAAAGGAGATGCCCCGTCGGAGCGGGGCATGACAATGAAAAAAGCCGGCGTTTAAGCCGGCTTTTTCGTATCAGGCGTTTGTGCTGCCTGAGTTAACAGGTTCAAAGTTCGTTTAGATGGAATCGAATTCGTCGCCTACGTGGACGATTTCGTTTTCGACTTCGAGTTCCGGTTGTGCGGAAACTTCGCCGAGGATTCCTTCGAGCGAATTGATCTTGTCCTTGATGTCGTTGCTGAACTTGAATGTCGGGACCAAGCGCTCGTTGATGAGAACCGTTTCGCCGGTGCGGGGGTTGCGTGCCGGGCGAGCCTTGCGGGGCTTGCAGGCGAACGTGCCGAAACCGCGGATCTCAATAGTGTTGCCTTCGATAAGCTTCTCGCCGAGGAGGTCGAGGAACTGTTCGACTACAATTTTAATATCGTTGCGCACAAATCCAGTGGATTTGGCGATTTCTTGAATGAGGGATTGTTTAGTTATATTAGCCACGCACTAAATATAAGTTTAACATGAACTTAAGGTAATGGTAAGCTCGAAATTAAATATCTTTTTCGGGTTCACATTGCGGAAAATTTGTGGATAATTGTTGTTTAAATGTTGAAAGTTGAAAGTCTGCCCCAAAGGGTCCGTTTTTCTCTCCGGAATAAGGAGATTTTTCCCAACACAATCTTGAGTCCGATGGACGGTGTGACCGATGCTCCGTTCCGGCGTCTTTGCCGAGTGCTTTCGGGAGACCGCATGGGGCTTCTGGTTTCGGAGTTCGTTCCGACGGATGGCGATGCCGTTTTTAACCCGGATGGACACAAGCAACTCAGGTTTTTCCCGGAAGAGCGCCCGTTCGGCATTCAGATTTTTGGACGTTTCCCAGACCGCATGGCAGATGCCGCAGGCAAAATCGCTGAACGCTACCACCCTGAATTTATCGAAGTGAATGCGGGGTGTCCGGCGCCGAAGGTGGCGGGCAAGGGGAGTGGTTCCGGACTTTTGCGGGATTTGTCGCGTTTGCAGGAGATTCTGCATGAGGTAAAGGCGGTTTTGGATGCGAAGACGCCGGAGATTCCCTTGACGCTCAAGTGCCGCATCGGCTGGGATGACGAAAGCATCAACGTGATGGAAACGTTACGGATTGCCGAGGGCGAGGGCGTTGAAATGCTCACCGTTCACGGCCGGACGCGGTTGCAGGGGTATAACGGCCTCGCCAACTGGGACTGGATTGGAAAAGTTGCAGCGGTGGCAAATATTCCCGTGATTGGAAACGGCGATGTCAATAGCGTCGAATGCGCACGCGAACGCATCAATACTTACGGCGTTTCGGGCGTGAGCATTGGGCGCGGGGCGATGCATAACCCGTGGATTTTCGGGCAGATTGCGGATGCGTGGGAAGGCCGCGAAAAGCATGTGATTACCGCGCAAGAAGTACTTGATGTGTTCCCGCTCTATTACAAGTTTAAGATTGAGGACGGGGCAACGGAAATGAATGCGATGGGCCGCATGAAACAGCTCGCTGCAAGATTGTGCAAGGGATTTGTTTTAGAAAACTGGCGATCCCGGAACGGAGTCCGGGATGACAATGCAGGTGGAGCGATTCCTAGTGAAAACAATGTCGCGATGTCGGTGCGGCAGGCTTTGCTGACGTGCCAGTCGGCATCGGAAATGCTCGACCGCGTGCAGGAACTCAATGAAGGGGTTGCCCGCGAAATGGTCTTTGAACCGGAACGCCTCGTAAATCTCAACGGCGCCAAGGAAACCGAACTTAAATTCGGCGATCAATTCAAAGGCCGATAAGGTCTTTCGTTTTAATATAAAATGGTGACCCCGGAATAAATCCGGGGTGACAGTGTGTATAGCGGGTATGGTGCGGTGTTGCTTATTAGGTACTCAAAAAAAATCTCAAAATTTTGCATTTTCCTCTTGACTTTGAGTCAAATTTTGAGTACATTTGGGGTATGGAAAAAACAATCGACATATTTCAGTTTACACACTTCCGCAAGTACTTGGATGAGTATCAGGCGGCACGAGTGCAGACGGACCCTGAATTTACTAGGGCTGGAGTGTGTGCGTTGCTCGGACTCCCCAAGACCCGCAGTTACTTCAACGATATCGTCAAAGGAAAAAAGCTCTCCGGGCGCATGATTCCCAAGTTCGTGGAAGTCCTTGGACTCAACAAGAAAGAGGCCAAGTACTTTGAGACGATGGTGAATTTTGACCAGGCGAAAACGACGACAGAACGCAATGCATTTTTTGATGAACTCATCAAGCAACATCCGGATCCGCATAATATCTTGAACGAAGATGCGTACGAGTATTACAATCACTGGTATAATAGCGTGTTGTTTACGGCGCTGGATGTGATGGATGTCTCGGATGACCTTGAGCCGATTCAAAAACGGATTTTCCCGAAAGTCTCCGTGGGGACTTTGAAGCGCTCCTTGGAATTGCTCGCACGCATCGGGTTTGTGCGCAAGAACGAGGACGGCTTCTGGAAAAGTTCGCGCGATTCGGTGAGCAGCGGAGCCTACAACAATAACGACTTGGTGCGCCAATACCAGTTGCAGTGCTTTGAACTTTCGAAGCAGGCGTTGCTTGCGAATGACGATAACCCGTCGGATATGGGTACATTCACGTTCAGCGTTTCGGACGACGCCTATAAAGAGATTGCCTTGGAAATTCAGAACTTGAAAGCCAAGGTGCGTAAGATTATTACGCAAGATAAAAAAGAAGCGACTGGGGTGCACCAGTTAAATATTCACTTGTTTACAAATTTGAAAAAATAAATCGAGGAGGAATGGCTATGGTTATCAATAAAATTACAAAGTTGGGCGTTGCCGTGGCAGTGCTTGGTCTCGGAATCCTTGTTGCTTGCAGTGATGATAATGTGGCGTCTTCGTTTAGCGAAACGAATACAGGGAAGCCTGTTGAAAAAGTAGGCTCTCTTGCCGATTTGGGTGCATCGGAGACCCGTAAACTAATAGAGCAAAATGATTTAGAATCCTGTAATTCGCGGGCTAAGAAATCCCATCTTGCGAAAGAGGCTTTTGATGCTGATACGAACGCTACTATAGGTGTTGCTATGGCTTGTGAAAAACTATATGCTCTACATATGGATACAAGGGTTCAAGTGGTGGATATTGAAGGAAAGCCTGTAGCGGGAGCTTTCGTTTATAAAGGACTTTGCAACTTTGACTATGAAAGGTGCCGATATATCACGGACGAGAATGGTTATTTCTATATGGATGGCGAAATGTATCTTACATTAGAGCCAACCGGTTTGAATGTCGAGTTCGAAACTCTTCAGTTGCATGTGCTTTCGGCGGACACGAGCCTTGGGGCTAACGTCTTTTCAAGCTTTGCAAGTGCCGATGTCGTGAATGTTGATGGAAAACAGTACGCCGAATTTAAGCAAATTGTCTTGGAGCCTGTATATACTGCCAAGCTGTATTTCGATTCGCTGTTTGTGGAAATAGATGAAAAAATGAATGAAGAGGATAAAACAGATATTGAAGAATTCAATCATCGTTTGACGGAGATGATTGACGGTGAAGATCTCGTTGATATTTGTGCAGAAAAAGAAGGCGGTTGGCCGTCTGCGAATTATTATGATAATAAAGAAGATGTTTTCCATCATTATGATGAAGAAGAAGGCGCTTTCCCTTTACATATGTATCCTTGTCAAAAAGTGACGAAAGAAGACTATAAGAATGGATACGTGGTCTTGTTTGGCTTGCCTGAAGGAAAATTTCAAGCTTTGGTAAGTGGATGGTGGTCTTATGAAAAATATTTCCCCCAAATTGTCGTAAAACCATAAATGGAACTTGTCGAAAAAAGGTTGAAAGATTATGATTACAAATAAAGTTATAAAGATGGCTGTTGTGTTGGCGATATTTGGTTTGGGTATCCTTGCCGCTTGCAGCAGTGGAGACAACGTAGCGTCTTCTTTTAGCGAAACGCAGACGGGAAAGCCTGTTGAACAACTGGGACTTCTTGCCGAATTGGATACATCGTTGGTTCGCAAGTATGTCAACGAAGGTGATTTGGGCTGTGGTTCGCTGGCCAAGAGTGCTGATGAAGAGGATAGCGCTGTTGATACGAACGATGCGTTTGTTTTTGCTCGGAGGATGTGTGGTTCCCATAAGGATATTTATCTGTATATAAATGCGAGAACCCAAGTGGTTGATGTTGAAGGAAACCCGGTAGCGGGAGCGACTGTTTATGAAGAACATTGTTCTTTTGAAGATAAGAGTTGTCAGCATGTTACTGACAGTGAAGGCTATTTCTACATGGACAGCGTAAACTTTCTTACGTATTTGGAAAACTTGGCAAAAAGTAATCCAAAGTATAGTTATATTCCCGAGTTCCAATCTATCCAATTGCGTGTGCTTTCTGCGGACTCAAACCTTGGTGCCAATGTCTTTTTAAGTTTTGCTAGCGCCCATGTTGTCGGAATAGATGGAAAACTGTATGCCGAATTAAAACAAATCGTCTTAGAGCCTGTATATACCGCTAAAGTGTATTTGGATTCCCTTTTTGCAACAGTTGATGAAAGTACTCCAGAAAGCGACAAACCCTATATTGAGGAATGGAATGAAAAAATGAAGAAAAATATCGGGGAAGATGGTGAGGGTATTTGTGTTGCCATGGAAGATGGCTTGTCCTCATCGTATTATTATAATGAAAAAGAAGGTGGTTTTCCTTCGCTTTTCTATCCCTGCCAAAAGGTGACCGAAGAAGACTATGAAAACGGGTATGTGGTATTGTTTGGCCTGCCTGAAGGAACTTATCAAATTGCTATCGGTGGAATTTGGGAAAAGTATCTCCCTAGTGTGGTGGTGAAAAAGCCTTAGACCGCGTTTAATACTATGAGGAGGAAAAGTTTCAGTGGCTGGTGACGGTCACTGAAATTTTCATTTTTTGTAATACTTGTTTTTTTAAGCTGTTTTTGATGGGGTATGGCGAAAATAGATGTCCTTTTAATCTTGCTAGTGGTCCGCAATTTTTCTAAATTGCCCCGCGGAATTTCAAAACAGGACATTGAGAATGAACTACAATCCTCTCGCTCAATCTTTGAACGCTGAACTTTCCGCAAACGGTTGCAGCGTTCTTGATATGCTCTCTGAACAGGGCAAGGCCATTTTCTTCCCGCGTAAGGGTATTCTCGGCCAGGGTGCCGAAGCCAAGGGTTCCGACATCAATGCGACAATCGGTACGGCTCTCGAAGATGACGGCTCTCCGCTCGTTCTGGATTGCGTTCTCAAGTCCCTGAACCTCCCGAAGCAGTCTTTCCTCTATGCTCCGAGCTTCGGCAATCCGGACCTCCGCAAGGCTTGGAAGGAACTGGATATCAAGAAAAACCCGACGCTTGCTACCAAGAAGTTCAGTAACCCGGTCGTGACGGCCGCTTTGACGCACGCGATTAGCTGCGCTGGTTACCTCTTCCTCGACGCTGGCGACGAAGTCATCATCCCGGACCTCTACTGGGACAACTACGAACTCGTGTTCGAGAACGCCCGCGGTGCAAAGATCAAGACTTTCAATACCTTCAAGAACGGTGGTTTTGATACGGAAGCCTTGAAGGCAGCTCTTGCTGCAAGCAAGTCCAGCAAGAAGGTCGTTCTCCTCAACTTCCCGAACAACCCGACTGGCTACACCGCAACAGAAAAGGAAGCCGTCGAAATTGCCAAGATTCTCACGGAATGCGCTGCCGCCGGTAACAAGGTCGTGGCCCTCCTCGACGATGCCTACTTCGGACTCGTCTATGAAGAAGGCGTGACGAAGGAATCCCTCTTCGTGAAGCTCGTGGACGCTCACGAAAACCTCCTTGCCGTGAAGCTCGACGGCCCGACTAAGGAAGACTACGTCTGGGGTTTCCGCGTTGGCTTTATGTCTTTCGGTTTCAAGGGTGCCACTGAAGCTCAGCTCAAGGCTCTCGAAGACAAGGCTGCTGGTACGGTCCGTGGCAACATTTCTAACGCGCCGTCTATCAGCCAGAAGATTTTGCTCGCTGCTTTCCAGAGTCCTGAATACCAGCAGCAGAAGCAGGAAAAGTACGCCGTTCTCAAGAAGCGCTTCGACATCATCAAGCAGGTGTTCGCTACGCATCCGGAATACAACGACGCCTTCGAACCGATGCCGTGCAACAGCGGTTATTTTATGTGCATCAAACCGAAGGGTGTTGACGCCGAAGAACTCCGCGAGAAGCTCATCAAGGATTACAGCACGGGCACGATTATGCTTTCCGGCCTTATCCGCATCGCATTCAGCGCTGTTCCGACCGAAAAGCTCGGCAAGCTCTTTGAAAATATCTATAATTG
>JAFWRL010000198.1 GCA_017520105.1 Fibrobacter sp. | reverse complement strand
GTATTGATGAGATTCTTCGCAAGAACAACCGCCTTGTGTTCTACAGCCACATCTTCGGCAATTTTCTTGAATACAGCAGATTGATCCCCGGCAACAATTTCGAACGTGACCTGGAAAGCATCCTTCTGCTTGCTTTTGTAGGCGTCAAACTTGTAGTCCGCATAGTGGAGGCCATGCAAAACGCTCTTGAACTGCTCCGGTGCAGCATCGGCCAGCATGATAGAAACCATCGGAATCTGGCGTTTGCTCGCTTTCTTGGCCAGACGATAGGCAGCCATGCGCAAGTGGTCGAGAGCAGAGAGCCCGCGTTCCTTCGCCGCATCCACAAAAATCGTAGGTTGGTTGTCAATTTCCAAATATTCGAGATCTTCGAACGGTCCGTCTTCCATACCGTTCAAAACGGATTCTACTTGTTTTTCAGCGTTTTCTGAAAGCACATCGGAAAACTGGACGGACTTTTTTACGAAAAAGAGGGCACTGGCATTGGCTTTGCCCGAAGCGGATTGAACAATATTAATCTTCATATACGCCTAATCTAGTATTTTATTGCATACTTGCGTGTATTTTGTATTGGTTTTTAGGATATAAAAATACTATAATAATACATGATTACATCGGAGGATTATTATGAATCTGAAATACACCGGAATTTTAACAGCACTTGCAATTTCTGCCGTTATGGCACAAGACGCTGCCCCAGCAGCAGAAGCGGCCGCCGCTCCAGCAGCACAGGAAACAATGGATGCAAAGTTCGCCAATGTCGAACAGGAACTTGCTCCAGAAAACATGTTTGCACAGCCCGCCGCAGTCCGTGGCGCAGACGCAGCAAAACCAGTCTCCAAAAAATCATCGAAGAAGTTCGTTTACCGTCCAGTCTATTCGCCAAGCGAAGTTGAACATCACGGACGTCCGGTAAAGACGGTCTATGTCTCCGAAAAGCCCACGGCACAAAACATCGACATGGACCAGCTCCGCGGACTTATCCCTTGGAACTTCACGTTCGGTCTCCAGGGCTTTGTCGGTAGCAATTTCCTTTCGGGCGACAACGGCCGTTACGAGTATGACCGCTATTACGGCTTAATCTGGAGCGTCGGTGCCTTTGCGCTTTTCCCGTTGGATGAATACAACATGGCTTTCAAGACAGGCGTGTTGTTTGAACACGACAAGGTAAGCAACAGCTATAACGATGTCTTCAACGAAAAGTTCGGTGAATACCGAGTGTCATTCAGCCAGTACCGCATCTGCGTACCACTCCTCCTCTCCTTGAAGAGCGCGAAATCGAATTTGTACTTTGACGTCGGTGTCCAGCCCGCATTCGCCGTTTCTGATAAGATTAAAGTCAGGTCTTCCGACAAATCCACAAGCTTTAACGAAGACATGATGGAAGAAGAATACCGTCAAGGAATGGACTGGTCGATAGTCCTTGGCTTCGGCATCCGCGCAAACCGTTATGTCGGCTTCGATGCCCGCTTCAGCTGGGGTCTCAACAACCAGTATGACAACTACAACAAGTGGCCAATCAACAACCTTTCTGCCAAGTCGATTACAGTCGGCGCTACATTCTACGCATTCTAGTACAACATGATTCTTTCTATTGCGGCTATCGTCGTAGGCCTTGTTCTTCTGGTCTGGAGTGCAGACCGCTTTGTAGATGGGGCTGTCGGCGTAGCCCAATTTTTTGGCATGAGCACCTTCCTTATCGGAATGGTGATTGTGGGCTTTGGAACATCGGCACCAGAAATGGTCGTTTCGATTTTGTCCGCAATGAACAATTCACCGCAACTTGCGCTCGGCAATGCCTACGGTTCGAATATCGCAAACATCGCACTGATTCTTGGTGCGACAGCGCTTATAACACCGCTTGTCGTCAAGAAGCAGGCAATGACACGTGACATTCCAATTCTTATTCTAACGACCATTTTGACCGTCTTTTTGCTCAAGGACGGCAACGTTTCGTTTGCAGACGGAATGGCGCTGTTGATTGCATTCGTTGTCATCATGATATTCAATATTTTGAGTGAATGGAAAGCAAAACAGAAAAGAAAAAGCGGGGGAGGCGAAGCCCTCGATTCGGATACCGAGCCCGCTGAAAAAGTTTCTATCGGCAAATCCATCTTGTTGCTTATTGTAGGCCTTGCCTTGCTCATAGCAAGTTCCCGGATGCTTGTATGGGGAGCCATCAACGTGGCTCAGGCCCTTGGCGTAAGCGACTTGCTTATTGGACTTACCATTGTCGCTGTAGGTACTTCGCTTCCGGAATTGGCGAGTTCAATCGCCGCAGCTCGCCGTGGCGAAAACGATTTAGCCGTCGGAAATATCATCGGTTCAAACATTTTCAATACACTTACTGTCGTCGGGCTTGCAGCCGTCATCGCTCCAATCAAGGCTATGGATCCCGAAGTGTTGAGTCGCGATCTGCCAATTATGTCGGCACTCACGCTTTTGTTGTTCCTTATTTGCATTCCGTTCAAGAAAAAGAACGGTAAGCGAATAGGCGGGTTTGGACGATTAGGCGGAGCGCTCTTCTTAAGCCTCTATGTCGGCTATCTCGTGTTGCTCGGCATCCAGACAGTTTAATCAATCAACGTCATTCTGGTGACCCGTCATTCTGGAGGCACTGAGTGCCGATAGAAACCATTATTTCTAGTATATACGTTTGGAATGAAGAATCCAATCATTTCTTGAGTTGCATAGGCTCGATTTGACTGGATCCTTCACATTCGTTCAGGATGACGAGTGTGTTGGCGCCCAGTGACGTGCGGATTAGTTCCCAAACGTCCAGACGATGCCGTAAGCGAATCGCAGGCCTTCGGGCGTGTAGCCCGATTCTGGCATGTAAATGCTGTGATTGAAGTTCTCGATGCGGTTGTAGAGTTCAAACGAAAGAATCTGCATGCGAGCTTCGAAATCCATCGCAAGATATTTCTTAAGCTGGACGAGTTCCGGCTCGCCTTTTTCGTTGATGGTGCAGTCGAAGCGGTTGTTGAACCACTGGAAATCAACGCGAACGCTTACACCGAGCCTATCCTTGACAAAACGGTTTTGCCAATGGATACTTCCTTTATAATAAAGCGATGGTGTGTCGATAAGCTTTGTGCGTGTAATCTTTTGACCTCGTTCCAAATAGAATTTCCAGTTCCCGAGGCGGAACCCCACCTGCATAAGCCAATCGAGCGTGTGGGCATGATCCAAGTTCTCGTAGCGGAACGCCGACTTGACAGAATCAGCAACATCTGCGTAAGTCGTATCGAATAACTCATCGTAAGTATAAGTCGTATCCAACCCGCCTTTGACAGCCCAGCTAGGCTTAATCAAGTTATTTGCATGCTCGTAACGCAGACCGAGTCCGTAAAAGACATCCCGCTTTTGCCATACGATGTTTGCCGTAGCGCGGTCGCGAACTTCGTGCTTGAGGTCTTCGTTAGGGAACGCGATTCTGCCAGTCTCGACAAGCTTGATGTGATTTACGTCGGGGAACTTGTTGTCATGGCGGTAAGAAGCGCTTGCCATCAAATGATAGGGGAGGAGGTACGTTCCGTCAACAGAAAAAGCCGGTGCGAAATCAACGGTATTCAAAAGCGAACTGTTGCGCTGTAATCCGGCCTGGACGCGGAACAAAGCCTTGCCGAACAACGTGTCCGAAACTTCGGCATAACCGATTTCGCGGTCCTGGTAATACTCCCTCTTTTTCTTGTCGTTTCCAGTCTCTTCGGTGTTCAGGAATTCGTATTCAAAGTGAACTTTCGGATTCAGGAACATGTTGTAACGGGCATCAAAACTTCCAAGAATCGTTTCGTAGTTGCGAACCTTGCTCGTATCATAATAATTGACTTTAATGACCGGCAAGTCGTCTTCATTATAAGTCGTATCCATGCCGTTCCTGATTCTGGAAAGGCCCCGCAAGTCTATTTCATGGTTGCCGTAATGGATTTCTGTACCGAGAGTCAAACCCTTGACAGGGTAGAACTCGACGCCTCCGCCATAAGTACGCGTCTCGATGATGATTCTATACGGATCCGTCTGGAATTTGCGGACAGTCGGGTCTAGCGTGTCGAGCAAAACCTTGTGCGTCGTATTGTCCGCATTATCAAGACTCAAATAGTTTATCTTGAAGAACGCCTTGCCAAAGCCAAATCGCCATGTGACAATAGGCTGAAGATGCATGCTGTTCATGGCTATGTTTCGTCCGCCAAACGGAATTTCCGTAGAGTCGCGTCCCAAGGCAAAGAAGGGGGAATGCGTCACTGGCTGGTATTCATAAGGCTTCGAAAGCATGTCGGAATGGCTTGAAACGCCAAGGTCGAGCGTAACCGAGTCCGTCACAAGGCGGCGGAATTCAAGGCGAAGCGCGTTCCCTTCAAATGCGCCACGTTCCCAGTTGATGTCCGTAATAGGCGTATCGACAGGAATCCCATGGCGTTCTTCAAAGAGAATACCGTTTTCACCGTTCAAGGCGAGCGTCGATGCGTCATAGCTCAAACGTGTCGTGTAAATTCCGGCAAGTTTGCTGGGGTAACGTTTGCTGAGCGAGCCAATTCCTAGGGACCTCATGTGAAGTTCCGGACTGCCCAAGATGGACGTGCCGAGCACCCATTCCGATTTTTGCCCGGAAACATCGTATGTACGCTGCATCACCTCGCGTAACGGAATAACCCAACGCCCCGCATCAGTCTCTCTCGGAGCCGGGTCGGGGCCGTTGACCGTCTCAAAAATGGAATCCTGCGGAGTCGGGAGCGTATAACGCTTGGCATGGAGAACATCGCCAAAAACGCTGGAAGCCAGCATCCAAACAAGAACGATTAATAAATATCCTCGATTCATTAGAACCATTCCGCACGAGATTTTTCGCGTCTTTCGCGAAGCGCCTGTACGACAGTGTATGGCATTTTCATACAACCTGGGGGGTAAGTCCCGTTTTCGGTATGGAAGTCCGAACCGCCAGTACCCACAAGTCCGAACCTCTGTGCCATTTCCTTGTATTTACGGCCTACGGCACCTTTCTGCGCCGGGCTATAGACTTCCATGCCCTGAATGCCCCATTCCACCATACTTTCGATGAACTGGTCGCTGAGTCCGGATTTGTACGGGTGGGCGAGGACGGCAATACCGCCGGCATTTTCGATAAGCCTGATAGTCTCCTGCGGATTGAGGCCTTTCTTTTCGACAAAAGCAATGCAACCGTCACCGAGGTATTTCGTGAACGCTTCGGAGAAGTTCGAAATGTACTCTTCATCGACAAGCGACATGGCGATATGCGGACGCCCAATAATTTTACCCTTGCAGTACGAATGCACCTTTTCGAACGTAATGCCGATACCGAGCGCATTAAGTTTCTTGATAATCGCCTTCACGCGCGCAATGCGCTGCTTCGCGAAATCCTCAAGTTCCATGTTCAGGGCGAGGTTCGTCGGATCGCAGAAATAGCCCAGAATGTGAATGTCCTTGCCCTGCCACACCGCAGAAATCTCGATACCCGGAATAATTTCGAGCCCGATTTCCTTGGCCGGTTCTTCGGCGAGCTTGTAACTGTCGAGATTGTCGTGGTCCGTGATTGAAATGCACCGCAGTCCCTTGCGTTTGCAGAGCGTGAGCAGTTCATCGACAGCGAGCGTCCCGTCGGAAAGTTTCGTATGCAGATGCAAGTCCGCATAACCGCCGCTTTCGGTAATGATTGTCGAAGAAATTCTCTGCATGGCTAGTCCTTAGGCTCCTTCACAAAATAACGAGCCATCATCCTTGCCGGAGAAATGGTCTTGAGCGGATGGAGACTGACATTCAGGAACGGGTATTCCTTGGCACAGTCGAAACCAACGCGTAACGCGGCTCCGCTAGCCAAGGCGAGATACAGAAATTGCGGTTTGAACGGGCCAAGATAGACGCAGGCGACAGGTGAATACGCTTTTACCTGGTATTCAAGCCTTTCGAAAAGGGGTTCCCCATAGCGGCATCCTTTATCGGTATAGTAAGACGCCGTCGCCTTTTTCTTCTCCAAAAGAATCTCTAAATCGCCATGAGCAATGAACAAGATGGTCTTGAGGCTCTCTTCTGGGAGTTCGTCAAGAATAGTCTTTGCGATTTTCTTGTCTTCCGGTAAAAAGAATACTGTTTTTTCGTGATCTTGCAACGATTTGGGGAATGAAAACGACTTGGTGCCTTTGCTTTTTCCCACTTTCGACCTGAACCACCTATACAAAAGTGGCTTGCAGAATAACCGCATCGGGAAAAATTTTTTGCCATCGGCAAAACACGATGATGAAAACAAAGGTGCTCCTAATTTTTATTTCGACAAAAATATATTAAATTTGCGCCATGCCCAAACAAAAATTCTATGCAGTAAAAAGCGAAAATGAAAAAAAAATCGTAACAACGTGGACAGAATGCGAAAGATTGACCCACGGTGTCAAGGGTGTGCTATTCAAGTCCTTCGGTTCACGTGAAGAAGCGCAGGCCTGGCTTGACGGGATGAAAGCTCCGGCACCTGATGGAATCCGCGTATTTGTCGATGGTTCGTTTTCGCCAGGATTTGGCCCTGCTGGCTGGGCATTTGTCGTTACTGAAGACGACAAGGAACTTGCCCGTGGTTCGGGAATTACGGCATTTGACGCAGAAAGCCGCAATATCGACGGGGAAGTGATGGCGTCATTCCAGGCAATGAAATGGTTGGACGCTCACGACATGACGGGCGTCATTTGCCATGACTACGAGGGAATCGCTCGTTGGGCAAAAGGCGAATGGCAGGCAAAGAGCAATATCGCGAAGATGTACGTTGCTGCTGCAAAACCTTACCTTCACAGGGTCCAGTTCGAAAAGGTCGCCGCCCACACCGGCGTCAAGTGGAACGAACTTGTAGATAAACTAGCGAAAGAAGCCATCGCAAAAGCGAAGAAGGGGTGAGGTCGCACACTTTATAAGTGTGCTTTGAGCTTTGAGGTCATCCTCTCGTCTATTTACGAATGCTTGTTCTTCGGATGAGGTCGTGTTTTTTGCCGCTGTCCTTAGTATTTAACTTTGATAACGGCAATTGAGCTTCGAAAATTAAGCCGAATAGAAAGTGGTTGATTAAACCCCAGCGCTTACGACTGGAAAACGGATCATCAAAATGGACTCCCTTCACAATCCATTGGAATTTGGGAGAAAGATAGAGTATGTCGCCCAAAGGGAGCTTTTTGACTATCTGAGCGCTTCCTAGGAATGACGTGTTGTTTGTCGTATCATTATCAAAGCAGAATGATGTAAATCCAATGCCTCCCATGACATCGACCCTGAATTTGTCGAAATCAAAAGCGTATCCCAAGAATAAATCAAAACTGGGAGATGCATTTTTAGCAATGAGGAGGTCGTTTTGGAATTGGATAACGAAATTGTAAAATTGCAAACGCCCTTCAGGAAATCCCGCTGTCAAGGTTTCATCGACTTTTTTTAACGAAGAACTTTTTATGGATTTCCCTAAAGAAAAACCAAAGCCAAAACTGAAATAGCCGTCATCCCTGTCGTACTGAGTCATTTGACTAGAAATATTGTCGTCCATAATCGCCATAATGGCTGCCTTGTAACGGCTGTCAGGGTATTTTTGCAAGAACCTGTCGCGGATGTCCAATATCCATGAGTAGTCATAATCAAATTTTTCATGGCGTCCTAATGGGCTTTCATTCTGGAACCATAGCTCTGCCCATGATGAAGACAGATCCCAAGCTACTTCGGCCGCGCTTTTAGCCAAACTGGTAGCAATACTCATAAGTCGTTCGGTAGTAAAGAGTTTCTGGGCGATACTGGATGCGAGAATCTTTGATCCGTCCGGATATTTTTTCAGCATTTCTTTTTTCTGAAAAGCGTACTGGTTGTCGTACTTTGCGATCATGTAGTCCAAAAGCAGGTTGTACATCGCATTATCTTCGTTTGTCGCGATTCGACCATCTTCTTCTTTGCCTGTAAAAAAGGCGTACTTGGGATAAACGTTGTTGAATTCGTTATCGCCTTTCTTTTCATCATAAAGCGTATAGGCGATTCGTATCATTTTTTCGCGTTGTTCTTTGTCTGTACAGATCTCTGCGCTTGCTTTGTGTCCTTGCTCGGCGATAAAGTCCAGCAGTTCCAGATGCCTTCTAGAACTGTCCGAGACCGCATTTTCATTAAGCATTCCGAGAACGTATTGGTCAAATACGCAGGCGTCAATTTTTTCGGCATTGCACAGGCTGCAAGCAGAAAGAATCAGGAGTAGAATAAAAATCAATCGGTGCATATTTTTATAACTCTATTTTATTTCTGAAATAGGGAGAACGAAATCAAGAACCACTCCTACATAGAACTGATTGATATAGACTCTTCTCCTTCGGCCTGTTTCGGGAGATTTGTATTTAAAGGTTTTTAAAGTCCATTGAATATTGGGAGCGATTGCGCCAAATCCTGTAAAAAAGATTCTCTTGAATCCCTGCACACCGAATGTATAAGCCTTGTAAACGGTGGAATCTTTATCTTCCAAGAACTGCTCTATGCCGATTCCCGCCAGCACATCCAATCCGTAATCGCCAAATTCGAGGTTGTATCCTAGATGCCCGTTCAATCCTACTGCATTTAATCCTTCGTGGAAATACATGTCGCATTGCACTTGCGCCACGAATCGTAGAATCTGTAATCGGACATGCGGTATGGTGGCAGAAAATGTTTCTTTTTCGGCTTCTAGACCGGAACCAAACAGCGATTTCCCGATTAAAAATCCCAGCCCGAATGCAATATGCCTATTGTCTTCTTCATAAAGATGGATATCGAGTTTTTCTTCGTTGTTTGCAAGTTCATGCATTAACGTGTCGTTGAATAATGCTCGTAAAACGGGCGTGTATGGACTTTCCGGGTACTTTGTTATGAAATTCCGTGAAGGCGTCTGTAGCCATTCGTAATTGTTTTCGTTGTACTTTTTTAAAGGCGGAACATCAGTAATCCATAATCCGGCCCAAGAATGT
>JAFWRL010000197.1 GCA_017520105.1 Fibrobacter sp. | reverse complement strand
GCACTGTCACAGATTTGCATAGTAACTACTGTTTTATATAAGGTTCTTAGGGGGCAGGCCCCTGAGCGGAGGTCCAGGGTTGGCGGCATGCGCCCCGTCTATCGTCCGTTCAGCCGAATTTCCGAATTCGGCTGCCGTGAGTATAAGCATTTGCAATGCACTTATGAGCCAACAATACGCTACAGCAACTTCAAATCAGCCTTTTTCGACCTCGCTGACTCGCAAACTAACAAGAATCAGCTTGATTTGCCCTTATAATATGACACTGTGACTTAAAAAAAGCCTTTTTCGACCTCGCCATGCCACAAACTAACACAAAAAAGCCAAATCCGAGCAAACAATGTGGCATTGCTTGCTCGGATTTGCCTTATCGAGAAGAACCTCCGTCGCTTCTCCCCTCCCTTCCGCTCGGCACTTTGCGACGCTTGCTACCAGCGGGACGCAAGAAGGGGAGGGGCTAGGGTGGGGTCTGTAACTTACTCCGCTGCGGGCGTCTCAGGGTCAACGGGTGTAGGTTCCGGCTCGTCCTCGTCCTTGCCCTTCGAGAGGTAGTACTGCTTGGCGTAAAGCTCGAAGCCTTTCAGCTGCGTATAGAGTGCCGTCAGCGCGTCGCTCGGCATCAAGTCCATCATGGCATTGATGGTCTTGTAGAGGTCGGCCACGGCGAGGTCGGTAGCACGGCGGGCGGCTTTCAGTTCACCCTTCACCGTCTCACCCTTCGTCTTGGCACGCTCGCCCAGCAGATAGCGCACCTGCGTGGCTGCCTGTGCGGCCTTTATATACCACTGCCACGCCCCGATGCCTGTCAGGAATTCCTGCAACGGCTGCAAGTTCTGACCCATCTGAAGGATTTTGTCAGCCTCGGCACCGTAGCCGTCGTTGATGGAAAACTTGAAGTCCTTGAAAACCTGCTTGGCCGACTGCGCCTGCGCCTTCTGCGCCTCGTCCTCAGGCAGGGAAGCGTAGCCGTTCACGATGCTGTGGAAGCAAGACATGTAGTTCTTCGACGAGCGAAGCGAACAAAGTTCGAGCGGTCCTGCCGCTTGTCCGCAGCCTGCAGCTGCTTCACCACGGGATCCACCTGCGACTTCTTCCACGCCTCGTCCTCCTTCACGCGGCACTGGTGCAGCGTCTGAGCCTTCCTCAAAAAGACCTGGTTCTCGGTCTCAAAGTTCTTGCTTAGGCAAGCGGCAGAGCCGAGCGGCCGCAGCAGTCGTCCGCTCGGCGACGAAGGAGACGCTTGCTACTGAAAGGACGCAAGAATCTGTTGCGTCGTTCCGTCGTGATGGGCGTTCGACAGCAATCCAAGATAGCTAAAAGAAAGTTCTTCAAAATCAGCCATAATCTTAATCCTTTCCTTATCTTTAAGTGAATATTCCAGTTTATTGTTCTCTGATTCGTTTGAATTTGATGACAAAATTAGTCAATTTCCCCCAATTTTGAGCAAGCCAACCGAAAAATCTGCATAAAATAATCACATTTTATGTGATTTTAGCATTTGAGCACTCGTAAATCGAACTTTTTTGTGTAATTTTGCAGCGTGTTTCATAAGAGATACAAATTTTAGATGCTCGATTCCCGATTGAATTTGCACCTCAGAAATGGATAAACGAGCAAAACTACATCCAAGAAGCTGCGCCCTAACAGCGCAGTCTTCTCCATAGGATGTAGAGGCCGTGCAAAGCCTAATCGGGAATATGGTTGGAGCTGCGCTTTCTTTATGCCCTAAAGTCTGTGCGGCGATAGTAAGAACAAACAAAACGTAATAGATAATGAGGATATTAGGAAGAGTAATTTGTGCTTTCGCAGTGCTTAACTTTAAATGATTATCCGCATCCTTCCGTTCCCATCCCCTTGGGCTTCGACCCGTACATCTGATGCTCGAATGTAGGTTTGTAGCAGACAGAGCACAGGACAAGCCGGTCAAAGAGTCGGTCGCCAAAGTATTTCCTGTTGAACTTGT
>JAFWRL010000196.1 GCA_017520105.1 Fibrobacter sp. | reverse complement strand
GCAAGGGGTACGGAAAAATTCTGTTTCGCGAAATCCAAAGGCGGTTGCCCCACAATCGTGCATGGCTGTTCACCTGTGGCGAAGTCCGACGTATCGTTTCGTTCTACGAGCGCGAAGGCTTCCGCACTTTCCATACGGAACGCTTCGAGAATGGCCACACGTGGGTTTCGATGGAGAAAAAGTAAAAGCGGTGATCATTCCCCCTCTTGCAACAACTTTTCGAACAGTGCACGATACCCCGCGATATCTTCCAACTGCATGATGGTCGTAATCTTGTTTCCGGCATCTTTGCGTCGCCAGGGCGACCATCCCCGCAGAAATATCCGGCGCATTCTCAGCCGCAATGTAGTCCTTCATCTGCTTGAAAAGACGGATAAGGGCCTTGCTTTGGGCGGTCGCCTGTTCGCCCTTGAGCACCGTCATGAGCATGTAGATGCCCTGCTCCGTGAAGGCGTAGGGCATGAATTTTATGTTCGACCCGCGTCTTCCATTGTTCAAGATAAAAATTTTTGATTTTGAAGAGTTTTTCTTGTCAGAATCCATCTTCAAGATGCAATTTTTGCATTTTGAAAGCTCCTCTTTGGTCAACTGAAACCGGAAATCATCGTCAAATTTTTCAATATTGTTCTTTACCTGCTGATTAAAGGCACCGGTACTATACCCGTAAATCTCCGCCAAATCGGCATCGAGCATGACCTTTACCCCGCGGATGGTATATATTCGCGACTTGAGCAGGTTCTCGTCTATCAGGGAAAATTCGGGCTTTTTCGGCGCGACGGCCCCGGCCGCACTGGTCACAACATCTTTCTTCATCATCAACTCCTCTGGCGTACAAGCGGGAAAAATACCAAAGACTACACACTTGTGCACTAAATATAGATTCAAAAATCCAGTTTGTCAATAGGCCCGCACGATTTTTCTGAAAATACGCTATAAACCCCGATTTTGCCATCTTTTGTCTTCAAAAAAGGGTATATTTCCCTTGTATGTCAATCAAGTTCATTTCGCCTAAAAAGTCCGTCAATTCCGCGTTTCTCAAGCTCCCTGTCCCCGTCGAAAAGATGGAGGATTTCAAGCTTTCGCTCAAGAATCTTTACAGCAAGCGGAACACTGCGCAGGACGAAGAATACCACAAGGGCGAAATCTGGAACTTTTTACGCAAGATTTTTGAACCCGATTATTCGGTGCAGGTCAACCGCCCGATAGACTTGTGCGTTTTTAACGGGAATACGGCAAGTGCAAAGCCGGCAGTGATTATCGAAGCGAAGTCGCCGACGAATGCGGCGGAAATGTTTTCGGTGGAGCACCCGAACGTAAAATCGTTGCAGGAACTCGTCTATTACTTTATGCTGGAATACGTGCATTCGGGCAATCACGAAATCAAGTGGCTCGCCATCACAAATTTTGACGAATGGTATTTCTTCGACGTTAAGGACTTTATCCGCTATTTTGGGAACAAGTCAAAACCGATATACGATCAGTTCCTAAAATTCAAGGCGAATCAGATGAGCGGCAACAAGACCTCCGATTTCTACAACGATATCGCGAAACCCGCCATCGACGATTTCCTCGCCTCCTGCGACATCAACGTTGTGCGTTTTAATCTTGCGGATGTTGTTCGTTCTGCTTCTCAGGAATCAAAAAAAGCATCTGTCACCCTGGAGCCGAAGGCGATAGGGTCCATGGATTCTATCAGCCCTACGGGCTTCCAGAATGACAATGCGTATTCTCATTCCACATCCCACATTTCACATTCCACACCGCTCCTCCCCCTTTACAAATTCCTTTCCCCAGAAACCCTCCTCGCGAAGCCTTTCGCAAACGACAGCAACAGTCTCGACCGCAACTTTTATGCGGAACTCTTGCACATCATCGGCCTCGAAGAAGTAAAGGAAGACAAGGGCGGCAAGAAAGTCATTCAACGAAAGAACCCCGCAAATCGTGACAAGGCGAGCCTCCTTGAAAGTGCCATCTACCAGCTCGAAGACGATTTCCCGAACAAGGAAGAATGCGAGGCGATGGCACTCCGTCTCTGCATCACATGGGTGAACCGCCTGCTGTTCCTGAAACTTGTCGAATCGCAAATCCTCATGTATCAAAAGGGCGATGTCTCGTACCAGTTCATGAGTACAGATAAAATAGCGAACTTCGACGAACTGAACATTTTCTTTTTCAAGGTGCTCGGCAAGAAAATCGAGGACCGCGACGAAGACGTACTCAAGCGTTATCCGAATGTCCCTTACCTGAACAGTTCGCTGTTTGAACCGACCGAAGACGAAAAGCACCTGAAAATCCGCGGCATTCCCGATGCCCAGATGGAAATTTTCAACAAGACCGTCTTGAAGGACGAACGCGGCAAACGCGCAAAAGGTACGCTCCCGAATCTGGATTACATCTTCAAGTTCCTCGATGCCTACAATTTCGCAAGTGATGCGCAAGGCGGCGTGACCTCTACGAGCAAGACGCTCATCAACGCGTCGGTTCTCGGACTCATCTTCGAAAAAATCAACGGCTACAAAGACGGCAGTTTCTTTACGCCTGGGTTCATCACCGACTACATGGCCCGCGATGTGCTGGAACGGACCGTGGTGCAGAAGTTCAACGAGAAAAAGTCCTGGAAATGCGAAAATTTGGAAGATGTCTCGGACAAGATTGAAGATATTTCAGAAGCGAATCAAATTGTTGATGATATCCGCGTTGCCGATGTCGCCGTGGGCTCTGGGCATTTCTTGGTGTCGGCCCTTAATCGCCTGCTTGCAATCAAATCGGAATTGAACATTTTGTGCGATGCAGACGGCAAACGCATCAAACGTCGCGACCTGATTTTGAAAGTTGATAACGACGAACTTTCTGTAGTTGATGATGAGGGCGAACCATTTGAATACAAGCCCGGCAACGAAGAAAGCCAGCGGTATCAAGAAGCCTTGTTCAACGAGAAACGTCGCATTATCGAGAATTGCCTTTTCGGCGTTGACCTGAACCCCAACAGCGTGAACATCTGCCGTTTGCGCCTTTGGATTGAACTCCTGAAGAACGCCTACTACACCAAGGAAAGCGGCTACAAACAACTTCAGACGCTCCCGAACATCGACATCAATATCAAAGTCGGCGACTCGCTGCTGAGCAAATACCCCGTGCAGAACGGACGCTTGATTGCGGATTATCTTACTCGTGATGAACGAGCCGACCGCAAACGGGATAGCCTCAAGAATAGCCTTATTGAATACAGACAACTTGTGCAGGAATACAAAACAGGCAAGTCGCAGAGTTCCAAGATGATGCTCCGGCACAAGATTGCATCGCTCAAGAGCCGAATGGTTGAAGACGGGCAGATTGAAATGTTCGAGGAATACAAGGGCACCGCGGGCGATACCATCGACTTTTCCAACTCGCTCGAATGGATGTTCGAATTCCCGGAAATCCTCGACGACGAAGGCCGCTTTACAGGTTTCGATGCCATCATCGGAAACCCGCCGTATGGTCTTTTTAATAAGAAACAGAATCAAAATATTGCCTTAACGCAAGACGAAAAAGTAACACGACTTATTCGTGAACGTTTCCCTGAAATAGATAAAGGGATGATCAATGCCGCTAAAGTATTTTACGCTCTTGCATTTAGACTTACGAAGAAAACAGGCTTGATCGAAATGATTGTCCCGTTTGGGATATTGTCAGAAACAAGTTCTGTAAAAATACGCAAATTAATTTCTGCACAACATTCGTTTGTTAAGATTAGTATTTTCCCAGAAAGGGATTCTGTTCGTCGCCGAGTATTTGAAGATGCAAAAATGTCCACGGCGATTTTGCTGTGTTCAAACGAGAAAAAGAATAGCCCAATTTTAATAGGTTCATCATACAAGAGAGAAATTCCATCAGAATACAGTTCTTTTTCAGTTGAAGATGTTGAAGCGTTTAGTCCTGAAGCTTGGCAAATACCGATGTGCAATAGAGCGACTTTTGACTTGTTGATGAAATTACGCGACCAAGAACATTACCAGACATTTGGAGATGTGACTGCTTGTATGACTGGCGAGTTGGATATGACGCTAGGCAAGAAGTATTTGACTGAAAATTCTACAGAAACGATGCTCATAAAGGGTGTTCAAATAGCTCCATATATCTTAAAGACAAAAGATGAAGATATCTCGCAAGGGAAAGTAGAATATGTCAGAACAGAAGATTTCTTTGTAAAATGCTCAGAGGAAAAGCAGAAAGAAATTCGCCATGAGCGAATAGCCATGCAGGGCTTGTCTGGAATCAACGAAAAGATTCGTCTTAAAGCTACCTTAGTTCCTGCAAATTACATCCTTGCTAATTCGGCGAATTTCTTTAAATATCAAGAAAAATATTCCCTGTACTTCTTACTCGCTGTTTTTAATTCCAAGCTTTTAAACTTCATTTTCAAAGCGACAAGTACATCAAGCAATGTCAATGGTTATGAAGTCAATGCATTACCATTCCCCAAAATTATTGCTGAAAAGGAAGCTTTGGTTTCTGAGATAGAAAATATTTCTAAGCGAATTCTTGAGTTGAAATCAGAGAATCACGATGTCGATATTGCTGCATTGGAAAATGAAATAGATAAGCTTGTTTATAAATTGTATGAATTGACGGAAGAAGAAATTGGAGTAGTAGAGGTTTCTTAATAAACTTGAAGATTTGGATCAATTGTAAAACCATTGTGACCGCAGTCAATGATAAGCTTATTGCCAAGAAAATTATCCGGCAAAGATAAAGCATCATTTATTTCGGAATAATGTATAGTTCCCCGTCTGCCGTTCTTTATTTGTTCATTAATCCATTTTTCGATTTTGGAGCAATAATCATTGAACTCTTTATTTTTTAACTGGATGTTAATTTTAGATGAACGAGAATTTTTTCGGGTGATAAAATACGGATATTCAGTAATCATAAAGGTTTCTCCTTGTTGTTGGATTTTATAAAAAGATAGTAAGGATGAAAAGTTCGAACTCCCGCCGAAAGCTATTCGAGAGCTAATAATCAATGCTGCAATCCATAGGAATTATCAAATGAATTCCAGCGTGCAGGTGGCGGTATATGATGACCGCGTGGAAATATCTTCGCCGGGGAGTCTTTATGGAACGCTGACTTTGGAAGAGGCTTTGAGCGGTCGCTCGTCTATCCGTAACAAGACTCTTGCCCGCACTTTGGAAAAGGTTCATGTTCTAGAAGGATGGGGCTCCGGTTTCCAGCGGATTAATACGATGTGCCAAGAATATGGCGTGGCTCGCCCCGAATTCACCGAAATCGGGGACATGTTCCGAGTGAACTTTTATCGCCACAATAACGACGAAAAAGTGGCGATAAACTTAAAAAGTGGCGATAAAACGGCGATAAATCCCGAAAATGGCGATAAATATGGCGAAAAGGTGGCGATAAACTCTGAAAACGGCGATAAAAGTGGCGATAAAAAGCCGACAAAATTCAAGAAAATGATTGCCGAATTTCTTGCCGAACACGAAGAAGCTCGCTCTCAAGAAATCTCTGCTTACATCGGCTTGAAGATTTCTCGCACAAAGATATATCTCGCTGATCTTGTAGAAGAAGGTAAAATAGTCTCCAACGGCGCGAATAGGAATAGGACATATTCTTTGAAAAAATGATGTCTAAACCGATGAAATTTAGACGAGATGACCAATGTTGCAGAACTGGGAGAAGCGCCAGAATCGCGATGAATCCGAAAAAGAAAAGTATCAAGGATTTCTGAAAAAAGCGGAGCGAGTCTATTTTATGGGATTCTCTTATATTCCGGATAATCTGGAATCTATAGGAATTCCTCGTGGTGCTGAGATTATTCGAAACGCAAAGGTCTATGCAACGGCCATGGGCTTGTCTTCTCAGAACCGTCTAAGGATTTCGACGTATTTGGATCTCAAGGATTTTGAAAAAAGAAACGAACCCGAGCCAATGCCCGAGATAGAAAACCGAATCCTCAAGGACGCAAGTGCGGTTGACTTGATACTTGATTATTATACGCTTGCGTAAGGGGCTGTTACGCTATTGAGAAAAATGTCATTTTGTCACTTTGTGTCAAGTGGATGGAGTTATATTTGATTGGAATGGAAAAATGAGTAACAGTTCAACCTATTGTCCCTGCCCGTCTAAAAATCTATTTTAACGCCTAGAGGGAAAATATGCGTATAGAAGAAATCCTTGCAATGGAAGAATCTCAGACTTTTGACCGCAAGAGCGTTAATATTGCTCCGCGCGATTTTTCGAACCATGTCTGTGCGTTCGCCAATGCTGATGGCGGAATTATCGTTGTAGGGATTTCAGACAAGACTTGTAGAATAGAGGGGGTCGATCATCACAAACGCGAAGTAAATGAGCTGCTGCGAGTCCCGATGGATTTCTGTATGCCGACAGTCCCTTTCGCTCACGAATTTGTTGAGTGTGTTGATTATAAGGGGCGCGCGAACCATGTGTTGGTATTCCATATTGATGCAAGTCCGTTCGTTCACGAAAATCAGGCCCATGATGCTTATTTGCGAATTGGCGACAAGTCTAAGATTTTGTCTTACGATGACCGTATGACTCTCAGTTTCGACAAGGGCTTGCGTTCGTTTGAAGATGTTCTTGTTCCGGAATCCGGTTATGATGATGTCGATGAGGCTTATCTCAAAGAATATTTGAAGTTAATCGGCTATTCTAAGCCTCCGCGTGAGTATCTGTTGCATAATAAGAACTTTGCTAAAGTAAAAGAGGGTGTTGTTCATTTGAGTGTTGCCGCAGTACTTCTTTTTGGCAAAAACCCACAGTTGTTCTTCCCGCGTGCAAGAGTGCGTTTCATCCGTTATGAGGGAATCGAGGAAAAATTCGGTGCGGAAATGAATGTTGTTAAGGACGTAACATTTGAGGGGCGGATTCTTGAACAGGTTCAGAAGGCTGTCGCCTATATCCAGACGCAGATTAAGGAACGGACTTATCTGACTAAGGGAGGAATTTTCACGACGGAGCAGGAGTATCCTGAATTTGTCCGTACTGAACTTGTTGTCAATGCTGTGACCCATAGAGATTATTCCATTCGGGGGACGGAAATCCAGATAAAAATGTTCGATGATCATCTTGTTGTCGAGTCTCCGGGGAACCTTCCGAGCCAAGTGAAGATAGAAACGATCAGAAACGCTCATTTTGCCCGTAATTCGCATATTGCGGAATACCTGAAGGACTACAAGTATGTGAAGGATTTTGGGGAAGGTGTTGATCGCATGTGTCGGGAAATGGAGGCGCAGGGATTGCCGAAACCAGAATATCGGCAGGATGCTTTCATTTTGAAGGCTATCGTTAAAAATTCGGGATTTGGGTCGAAAAACTTAGGGATTGGTGACAAAAACTTAGGGATTGATGACGAAAACTTAGGGATTGATGGTAAAAACTTAGGGATTGCTCGGCTCAAATCTGAGATTTTAGATGCTAAGTTGAATGCCTCGGTAAGGGATAAAATATTGCAACTTGTGAACGAAATCCAAATAAATCAAGTTTTTGGTGCTGGCGATATTGTGGATATCTTAAAGTGTGCTCCGGCTACTGCGACTAATCTTATAAAGCGGATGAAAACGCTAAATATAGTGGAACCTGTTGTGGGCGCAGGCAAGGGAAAATACGTATTGCGCCGTGTTAAGTAGATTGTGCAATCATGAATCCACGCGAAGTTCTCGTATTAATCAAAGGAGATTTTCTAATCGGTGAATCGGAAGCGTAATTGTATCCGCAAAAATTTTCCGCAAGTTGCGGAAGAATTGTCTAAAGAGCCATGGAAACCCGAACTATGCAACCACTAAAACTTGAAGATCTCAACGCCCAGTTCGACAGCATCGTCCGCAGGTATCGCGACGGTGGCCTTATCGCTTACCGCGACGCGCACTATTTCATGAACGACATGCTGAATCTTTTCGAGCGAATCGAAAGGCTTCGCCTGTTTGTAAACAATGACGGCGCCAAGATGGTTCTGGTCCATTTCACGAAAAAACTCGGGAACCTGAACAATCGAAATTCGAAGAAGCCGAGAATTGCCTAAAGCACTTGCTGGACACGCATAAAAACTGGTCGGGGCTTGCAGAAAAGGTCCATGCCAAATTGAAAGAGATGTACCGTGCGACAGGCCAGACAGAAAAGTTCGGCGACATGCTGAAAACAATGGTTGTTGCGCAATCTAGAATGGATTTTTACAGGGAGTACAAGGACTTTGTTCCAAAGCAACAGTGGAACGACGCTCTGGTTGAATTATTGAATTCGATTACCAAACGGGAATTTTTGATGGATGTCCTTGCGTACGAGAACATGACGGCTCAACCTAGTGTAAAATTTCCTTAAGCCCGTTGCGCAAGCGCCAAATGCTAGGCTCGGTCATATCCATGCAAGCATGGCTGCGACGTTCGCCTTACGCATTTGTGCCAACTTTTGCGATATTAGGTACATTACACTCATGCGCGTCATTCCGTAGAAAGGAATGATGCGCTTTTGCTTTATTTGGCTTTGCCGTATTGCAAGGGCGTTCCTAGTAGAAACAATAAACGCAGGAGGCCCTATGGCTAAAAAAGAAATTGTCACTTATTCTCAGCAGACGTTTGAGAATATCAAGCACACCGACGAAAATGGAACCGAATTCTGGTATGCAAGGGAGTTGCAAAAAGCCTTAGAATATACCGAATATGGCAAGTTTCTGCCTGTGATAGAAAAGGCTATCGAAGCATGTCGGAAAACAGGCTTTGATGAGGGAAACCATTTCGCCCACGTGAGCGAGATGGTCAGAATCGGAAGCGGAGCAGAAAGAAAAATGGATAGCTACAAGCTTTCCCGTTACGCTTGTTACCTGATTGTGATGAACGGAGACCCCCGCAAAGAAGTGATTGCCCTTGGTCAAACATATTTTGCCGTCAAAACTCGGCAGAAGGAAATTTAGGGGCTCAAGAAAAACGAACAGATCCTGGACCACATGGGTGCTACCGAACTTGCGGCGAACTTGTTCCGCATCACCCAGACAGATGACAAACTCCGTCGTGAAAACATCATGGGGAAGGAGAATGCGAACGAAACACATTATGCCGTAGGTAAAAAAGTCCGTCAGACGATTGCTGAACTTGGCGGAACAATGCCCGAAAATCTCCCCACGCCCAAAATCAGTGCCCAAAAGTTGAAACAGGAGCGCAAGAAAGCCGTTGCGAAGAAATGACAAACTACGGCTCCCATTTTGCCAACGTCGGCAAAATGGTTATGTAGGTGAAAATCAAGATTTTACATACAATTAGTGAAAAAAAAGGTTTAACTCTGCGTTTTGTTTGGTTTTTACCATTTTTTAACATTGCGTTTTGTTTGATCGTTAAAAATTCGGGATTCGGGTCGAAAAACTTAGGGTTTGGTGACAAAGACTTAGGGTGTGCTCCGGCTACTGCGACCAATCTTATAAAGCGGATGAAAACGCTAAATATAGTGGAACCTGTTGTGGGCACAGGCAAGGGAAAATACGTATTGATGTGTCATTCCGTAGAAAGGAATGATGCGCTTTTGCTTTATTTGGTTTTGTCGAAACAGATCATTTTGCCGACGTCGGCAAAATGTTTATGTCATTAAAAATAGGGATTTTTGCTAAAATTGGAAAAATGGGCAAAAATGTCGTAAAAATAGTTGGAAAAACGGACAAAATTAGTTGTTTTAAGGTTGGATAAACGGAAAAACTGATGATTCAACGTAAAATCGACAACTGGAGTCTCGCGGATTTTGATGGAGAAAATAATATGTGCAGAAACGGAATTATGAAGATCTTCTTGTGTGCCGTATTCTTTCTGTTTATTTCTTGTTCAACTGAAAAGGATGAACAGGAATTGAATTCTATTGAAAAAGAATACCTGGAGAAAAGAGAGACTTTTAGCGCAGCATATTGTGTTGTTTATGGATTTCCTGTAAAGCCCCTTGGGAAAATATGGAATCGAGAATTTGGAACATCAAAGATTATGTTGCGCAATGATAAAAGTGCAAAGAAAGGAATATTTGAAGTCGCTGATTCAAGCGTATATAAACATGCCTTCAGTTTGTCTTTTCCATTGGAAGAAGATTCGAGTGCGATAAAAAATTTTTATGCAACGTATAATCTGCTTGTAGATTGTTTTAATCGTGATTCGCTGTATCTTGGGTCGATTACTGTGAATGACCGCTGTCAGACTTCGAATTCAAATGGTCGAATGGATAAAAGAATGTTGGTGGAGCTGAAATTCGTTTTCCCTGAATGGTATGCTTCGTATGAAAAAGCATGCAAGTAGTATTGGGCCATGGCCCCTCCCGCATGTTTTTTTTGCTAAATTTTTTTTGAACAGAAAAAAGGAAATTTTATGAACATTCTCGTCGTTGGTAGCGGTGGTCGCGAACATGCCATCGCTCTTGCAGTCAAGAAGTCGCCGTTGTGTGACACTCTCGTGTGCGCTCCGGGCAACCCGGGCATGGCAAACCTCGGCAAGTGCGTGCCGGTGGATGTGGCCGACCCGAAGGCCATTGCCGACCTCGCCGTAGCAGAGCATATCGACCTCGCGGTCATCGGCCCCGAAATTCCGCTGGTCGCTGGCGTGGTGGATGAATTCCGCCGTCGCGGGCTGCGCGCTTTCGGCCCGACTGCTGCTGCTGCCGCGCTCGAAGGCTCCAAGGCTTTCAGCAAGGATATCATGAAGAAGTACAACGTGCCGACGGCAGCCTTCGAGACCTTCACCGATCTCGCCTCCGCCAAGAAGTTCCTTGCCGAACACCCGGCTCCGATCGTGGTGAAGGCGTCGGGCCTCGCTGCGGGCAAGGGCGCCATCGTCTGCATGACCGACAAGGAAGCGAACGACGCGGTCGAAGAAATGCTCGGCGACAAGGCTGTCTTCGGCGAATCCGGCAAGACGGTCGTGATTGAAGAATTCATGGACGGCGAAGAAGCCTCCATCTTCGTGGTTTGCGACGGCAAGGACTACGTGATTCTCTCTTCTGCCCAGGACCACAAGCGCGTCTTTGACGACGACAAGGGCCCGAACACGGGTGGCATGGGCGCTTATAGCCCAGCTCCGGTGGTGACGGATGCTCTCCTCGACGAAGTGAAAGCGAAGATTATCGAACCGACCCTCAAGGGCATGGCTGCCGAAGGCAAGCCTTACACGGGCGTGCTCTACGTGGGCATCATGGTGACTGCGAAGGGTCCGAAGGTTGTGGAATACAACTGCCGCCTCGGCGACCCCGAATGCCAGATTGTGCTCCCGCTCTATGACGGCGACGTGCTCGCTCTGTTCGACGCTGCCGAAAAGGGTGAACTCGCAAAGCTCGGTGCCCCGAAGGCTCCGAAGGGCAGCTCCGCTATCGTCGTGCTTGCAAGCGCCGGTTATCCGGGCTCTTACGAAAAGGGCAAGGTTGTCACGGGTATCGAAGAAGCCGAAAAGAACGGCGCCCAGGTGCTCCATGCCGGTACCAAGATGGTGGACGGCAAGCTTGTGACCAACGGCGGTCGCGTGTTCGGCGTGG
>JAFWRL010000195.1 GCA_017520105.1 Fibrobacter sp. | reverse complement strand
CTCCAAGTGGTGAAGTCGAAAATATCGAGATTAAATCATCGACGGTTCGGTTTAGTGAAGAAATCAGAAAATCAATAACTCGTTGGGTGTTCCCGAAATCGCAGAAGGGCGGGACTTTTATATTCCCTGTTAATCTATACGAAGTATTCCCTTCTTCTTCGTCAAGTGCATCAGAACAACCTTTGTCGCCGACAGAAAATTGAAGAATCAAAGTATGTCCAAGTTCTTTAGCAAATATCTTGGCAAATTTGCGTTGATGACTGCCGCAGCATTGTGGGCAGGTTGTAACGATACTGAAGAAAAAAAGGTTTGTTCTCCGATAGAATTGAAAAAGATTGATACCTCTAAATATCAGGATAGTATTCGAAAAATAACTGTAAAGCCTCGTGTGGAGATCTTTCAACAAGCATACCTTTATGGAGTCCTTCCGGATGTTGTTCGCAAAGGGGATGATGGCAAGGTGGTTCCTAGATGCCGTATTAAGCCTATGTCTGCAAAAAACGTTGTCGTTGAAGGTCGTGATATTGATGTTCAGACTTTTTTAAAGGTTTATCGCCAACGAGTTCATGGTTTACGCTTTATCTGCGATAAGAATGTAAAGCGTCGATCAGATTTAGCAAGTGAATTTGAAGGAAGAATTGTCTTGACTTTGAAAATTGCTTCAAGCGGCGAAGTTGAAAATGTTCAAATTAAATCGACAACAATTGCTGAAAATAGCCCCTTTAGCGCTATTAATGAAGAAGTCAAGGAATCTGTCAGCCATTGGAAATTCCCGAAAACGAAAAACGGGGCGACATTCTCGTTCCCGATTTCATTTTACGGGGAGCTTCCGCAACCATCGATGTTTGATGATTCGTCTTCAATAAAGAACAAGTAGCTTGTCGCTATGTTCTAGCCTTTCTGCGGTTTGCGATTTTCGTAGTCTTCCAAGAACGAATGCAACTCGCCGCCGGCTTTGTGGCCGGGGAATGTTTCGATGCAGACGGAGTGCAGGCTGTTAAAGATGCTTCTTTCGATGTTCGGATTTTCGCGCTTGAGGCGCTTGATGAGCGCCTTGATTTCTTGACGCTTGCTACCGCCACCGCCGTTGTCACAGACGGTGCAACTTTCGGTAAAGCGGCAGGCGCACTGGATAAACTGCAACCCGTTGTAGTTTTTCCAGTTGATGATGTCCTGCTCGTTGATGCAATACATGGGGCGGATGAGTTCCATGCCGCCGAAATTCAGGCTGTGGAGCTTGGGCATCATGCCTTGCAGTTGCGAGCCGTAGAACATCGCCATGACGGTGGTCTCGATGACGTCGGAGAGGTGGTGGCCCAGCGCAATTTTATTGCAGCCTAGGTCCTTTGCCTTGTGGTAGAGGTGGCCGCGGCGCATCTTGGCGCAGACGTAGCAGGGGGAACGTTCGGTGTTGTTCGCCACGTCGAAAATGTTCGTCTCGAAAACGGTGATGGGGATTTCCAGGAGCTTCGCGTTGCTTTCGATTTTCTGACGGTTGATTTCGTTGTAGCCGGGGTCCATCACCAGGTATTCCACGTCGAATTTCACGTCGCTATGGCGGTGGAGCATCTGGATGAGCTTCGCCATGAGCATGGAATCCTTGCCGCCGGAAATGCAGACGGCAATCTTATCGCCTTCTTCGATGAGCTTGTAGTTCTTGATGGCGGTAATGAACGGCGTCCAGAGCCTTTCGCGATATGTCTTCGAAATGCTACGTTCTACGCTTTGGACAAATGAAAGTTCTCGTGCCATTTTCATTACCTTTTTGCGGTTACTCGCAAAGTTCCTTGTAGCAGCAGTCGAATGCGGCCATGAATTCGTCGATTTCTTTTTCAGTGGTGAAGTGCGAAAGGCTTATGCGCCAGGAGTTCAAGGCGTTTTTGCGGTCGCGGCTGACGGCAAAAACGGCGCGGGAGGGGAGCGCATCCACGCTGCAGGCGGACTTGACCGACACGCAGATTCCCTTGTCCGAAAGTGCCTTTTGGAAAACGCTTCCGCGGACCCCTGCGACACTCAGGTTCAAGATGTGCGGGACTGCGTCTGCGGGCGAATTGATGCGGACTTTCGGATAGCCGCAGAGTTTTTCTTGCAAAATCTTTTGCAGCTCCTTGACGCGGGCAAATCGTTCTTCGAAATGCTCCACGGCAAGCGACAGTGCCGTTTCGAGGGATGCGTCCAACGCGAGTGTCGGGGTGCCGCTGCGGTAAATGGTGGTGCTTGCTCCGCCGTAAATGAGCGGTTCCATGGCGATTCCGCTTTTCTTGTACAAAAGCCCGCTGCCCGAAAGCCCGTAGAACTTGTGCGCGCCGATGCTTGCCGTGTCTGCCAAATTCAGGTCTATAGGCGTTTTGCCGATGGCCTGCGTTGCATCCACGTGAAGGCTGCAGCTCGGGAACTCGCGGACAATTTTGCTGATGGCTTCCAGCGGTTGTACCGTCCCGAGTTCGCTATCGACCGCGTTCACCGTCACGAGCACCGTATCTTTGCGGAGCAGGCTTCGCAAGTCTTCCAGGTCGATTTTCCCGTCGGTGCCGATTTTTGCCATCTCGATTTCGTAGCCCGCTTCTTGCAGAGCCGTGAGCGTGGCGCTTACCGAAGAATGTTCCAGCGGGTTCGTGATGATGTGCTTGCCCACATGGCGCTTGGCCTGGACGATGCCGCGAATGGCGGTATTGTTGCTTTCGCTGGCGCCCGAGGTGTAAATGATTTCGTCGGGATTTACGCTCAAAAGTTTCGCGATGGAAGCTGTCACTTGGGCGAGAAATGCTTTTGCCGCATGCCCTGCTTCGTGATTCGAATTGGCGTTGCCTATAAACCTGCGTTCAACTTCGCAGAATCGTTGCAAAGCTTCTTCGCATGCCGGGGTGTTTGCCGTGTAGTCGAAGTAGGACATAACTACCAAAAAGAT
>JAFWRL010000194.1 GCA_017520105.1 Fibrobacter sp. | reverse complement strand
TTTTTTCGTATTAAATAAAATGTATATTGAATCTATTGGAAGAGGGTTGTTTGCGGCCAAATAAAATACGGCTAATTAAAGTCAACAACGAAAAATAATCTTGTTAGGAGGAAAAATGGTGAAAAAACTGTCTTGTGTTATCCCGCTGATGGTGTTGTTGTCGTGCTCGAGCGATTCGAACGAACCGATTATGCCGATTGCTGGCGAATCCAATCTTTCATCAAGTGTTGCCGAGAATTTGCAGGGGACTTCTTCTGGCAACGGCTCCAGCGAAATTCTTTCTAGCGCTAGTTCTGACAAGCCTCTCTCTAATGGAGTTCCTCTCTCCAATGAAGTCCCTATCTCCAATGGAGTTTCTATCTCTAGCGAAATGGCTTTAGTCTCTTCTGCTTCTGTCTCTAGCGGATCTGTGCCCGCGTCTTCCGTGGCTGAGACGGGTGCTGAACTCAAATATCAAGTTTTCGATGTTACCACAAGCGCTTCAAGCCAAAGCTATATTGCTGGCCGTGAGGTTCAATTCATTGGTAAAGAATCTCTTTCTGACGGAAATGTCCCGTTGCCAGCGGATGTCAGCTACATAAATCTCAATGCCAATGGGGAATATGACCGTGTCAGCTTTGTTCGTCCTACGATGAAAAACGGGATTTTGGACACGGTGACTTTAGCCCTTGAGGGGAATTGCACTCTACATGGGCTTTGCTACATCGGCTCTACTCAAATTGTTTGCTATTCGAAAAATGATTGCTCTAGGTGCCCCTCTGCATCGACGTACTACCCTCCAAAGATTACGGAGAAAACGCTATTTATCAATTATGGCCCGAATAAAATAACGGATGCAATGCCTATATATGATATCCCGGCGTTGGATTCTGTGGCCTTCCGTGCAGCTTTTGCTCAGTTGGACTATAAAACGGAAGACTATCTCAGCGGTCAAATTCTTAGCAATTACCAGCTTCAAGCGAAGGGTCTTCCTGAAGGAATGTCTTTCAAAAGTAGCCCCACGATTCCGCAATCATCGTCCAGTTATTATCCGTCTCCCTTCAGTTCGTCACAAACAATTTATGTTATGAATGCTTGTATCGATCAAGTTCACGATCGATATCCTTTTGCTTATGTGGATAAACGGAAAGTAAATTTGTACAATGCTAGTGCTCAAGCTTTGAAAACGGATACGACCATTGCTTGGACGCTGATTTACACCGATCAGTTTGGTAGGCAGGATTCGCTAGCGGTTACGACGAAGTTTATAGCAGCGAAGAAGTAGTGTGATTTTCCTCACCTTGCTTCGTTGTCATTCCTCTTATCCCACTAATCACTCGTCTTGTCATAATTCTCTCGTCTCTCGTCTCTTGTCTCTCGTCTAACGAATCACGACTTTTGTATATTGTCGTTATCTTAAATTTTAGCCTATGTTGTGCTTATGTTCTATCGCATTTTAAAAAACGTTTTATTGTTCGAGCTTGTGTTGCTCTTGACGGTCTCGTTTGCCGATGAGACTGCCGTACTTTCTTCGTCTTCAAATACCGCTCTTTCGTCGCAGTCCGCTATAGGGTCCCTTTCTGATCAAGTTGCTATTCCGCAGTCCGTTTCTGCACAGGCCCCTGTTTCGCAAACTGCTGAATCTTTATCGTCTAGCTCTAGCGTTCCTCTCCCCAAATGGAAGACCCTTCCCGAAGTCCAAAAACCTTGGATGAAGGGCGAACGCCTTGAATTCGAACTTCGCTGGGGGTTCATCACGGCCGGTTACGCCACTCTCGAAGTCAAGCCGCGCAAGGACGGCAAAACGGAATTTTTGACGTTTGCGACCGCCAATAAGACCGTCAACAAGTTCTATCCGGTTTACGATACCGTTTATACGCTTGTCAACAACAAAGGCCTCATGACCGATATTTTCCGCAAGTCCCTCCACGAAGGCAAGTTCCATAACAAGTCGCTCATTAAATTCGACCGCAACGGCAAGAAAGCCGTCCTTTCCGATACGGTTTTCAAGGACCCCGTCAAGCACACGGTCAAGCGCTCCGCCGATACCTCTGTGACCATCGACGGACTCGAACACAGCATCATGTCGGCGTTTTATCTTGTCCGCACCATGCCGCTTAAAGTGGGGGAAACCTCCCGTTTTTCTGCTGTAAGCGGCAAAAAACGCTACGAACTGAAAGTCATCATCCATGGGCGGGAAACGATTGAGACCGATTTGGGCACGTTCAAGACGGTCAAGGTGGAACCTGTGCTCGACGGCGACGGCATTTTCAACTCCAAGGGACGCATTTTCATCTGGTTTACCGACGACGAAAAGCGAATTCCGGTGCTCATGGAGTGCGAAATTGCGCTCGGTTCTATCAAAGCTAAGTTAATAAAGGCTCAATAGTTATACTAGAATCTTACAAAAATGTAAAATCAAACGAAAACACAAGTTTTACATGAAGTTTTTGATAAAAAACAGGGATAAAAAGTTATATTCCAAGCGTAGTTTTCTATTAGAGGCTTTTGATGCTGAAAAAATTGTTGTTGCTGGTGTGCTTAGCATGTTTGGTTGCTTGGGCTGCCCCTACAAAGTCACGTAGGGCGGCGTTGAAGTCTAAAAAGGCCCGTGTTGCCGCAGAAAAAACGGTTGAAGCTCCGGAGGCTCCTGCCCCAGAAGTTGCCGCTCCTGCTGAGGCGGATGCCAATGACGGGGCTGCTGCAACTCCTGAGAGTGCTCCTGCCGCCACGGCTGTTTCTGCCGACGATGATGACGAAGAGGAAAATGCCGAAGTTTCTACGGCGGGCATGAGTGCCGCCCAGAGGCAGGACTTCCTTACCCGCAAAAAGTTCGAAGAAGACCAGCGCGCTGACGAATACGCAAACTCGGAACGCCGCCGCGACTGGCTGAAAGACCGTCTCATTTTTGAAGTGGGTCTCGGTTCCCGTATGCCGTTCATGGGCGAAACGGGCGTGGGTCTTGGTATCGGTGCAGAATACATCACGCGTTGGCATATCGGTGCCTTTGCCTCTTTCGGTTTCTTGCCGAAGGTCAAGGACAACGAATTTGACTATATGGAACTTGAAGGTGGTACGGGCTATAAAGTCGGCCTCAACTACTACTTCTTCCCGAAGATTCCTATCCACTTGGGCTTGTCCGCTTCTTACGGTACGGTTTACTACGACCATGACATGGAACCGGATGAAAATAATCTCCGTAAGTTGATTTCAGTAAACGGATTCCAGTTTGACATTCTGGTGTCCTATCTCTCGAACGAATGGTACTATTTGCAGTTCTCCTTCGGCATGTACTATGCGCCGGAACTCGGCAAGGCTCCGGAAAAGAACCCGAGCTTCAAGAAGACTGTCGATTCCAGGACCGAAGCCGAAGATACTTACGCATCCCGCGTCGTGAACAAGCCGAACGGTATGGACAAGACCGGTATCGTGTTCGGTGTGACTATCGGTTATGCGTTCCCGGAATTCTTCCCGGACGATACCGAAAAGCGCCGCCGTTTGCGTGAAAAGGAACGCAAGAACGCTAAATAATTGTCTAAGCGTTTATGCAAAAAAGCCCAGCAGTTCATCGCTGCGGGCTTTTTTTATACCCATGTCCGGAATCGAACCGGAATACCTTCCTTCGGAGGGAAGGACACTATCCATTGTGATACACGGGCGTGTGCGTTTTCGTGCGGTTAATATAGTAAAAAGGTGATGCCGGAACGGGGGTCTGGCATGACAATGCTTGCGAAAAATGTTTTTTGCTGTCACCCCGGCCTTCGTGCCGGGGTCGCCTATCACTAATCCACAATCTTCACTACAAGTTCATGCGGTTCGGCATCGACTACAAGTGCGTTGTGGAATTCGCCCACGTCGCCATCGCCTTCGATGACCTTCACGATATCGTCGTTTTCCATCGAGTTGCCTTCCGTGCGGCCGTAGAAGTGGTATTCGCTTTCTTCGGCGACTTGGTCGATGATGATGCGGACCGTCTTGCCGATCATGTTCTCTGCGTATTCGGCGGCAAGTTCTTCCTGGAAGTCGGTGACCGCTTCGAGCCTTGCGCGGGCATCGCTTTCATCGACTGCGGGCAAGTCCATTTCCATCACGGGAGTTCCTTCTTCGGGGCTGAACACGAACCCGCCCAGATGGTCGAACTGCACGTCTTGCAGCAGTTCCATCAGCTCCTCGAAGTCTTCGTGCGTTTCGCCGGGGAATCCGACGAGTACTGTACTGCGCAACGTCACGCCCGGGATGCGTTCGCGGATCTTGTGTAACAGTTCGACAAGTTCCTTTTTGCGGTAATTGCGCTTCATGAGCTTCAGCATCTTGTCGCTGGCGTGCTGGATGGGCATATCGACGTACTTCACAAGTCGCGGTTCGTTTGCCATCATGTCCAACAGTTCGTCATCTACGAACATCGGGTACCAGTAGAGCATGCGAATCCACGGAATGCTCGTGTTGTCGAGGAGTGCGCGCAAAAGCTGTACTAGCGTTCCGCCCTTCTTTCCCTTTTCACGCCCAAAGTAAGTCGTATCCTGTGCAATCAAAGTAATTTCCTTGACGCCCTGGGCTTCGAGATCTTTCGCTTCGGCGACGATATCTTCGATGGAGCGCGAGTCCTGCTTGCCGCGAATCAGCGGGATGGCGCAGTAGGCGCAGCGACGGTTACAGCCTTCCGCAATTTTCAGATAAGCGTGGTGCGGGAATCCGCCCAGGTTCATGCGGGGGAGGTTCTCTGCATCGCAATTCTGCGGAGCGACGATGCCCATCTTCTTCAAAAGTTCGCCCGGCTTGTACGTGCCGACCCAAAAATCTACTTCGGGCAGTTCCTTCATCAGCTCTTCGCCGTAGCGGCCGCTCAGGCAGCCCGAAACAATCAGCTTCTGCTTTGCCTTTTTCGCTTTCGCCTGTTCGAGAATCGCGTTGATGGATTCTTCTTTCGCTGCTTCGATAAAACCGCACGTGTTCACGAGGACGTAGTCCGCCTTGGCGGCGGAATCGCAAGTGACGAACCCGGCGTGGAGCATTTCGCCGACGAGGTTTTCCGCATCGACCTGGTTTTTAGCGCATCCGAGATGCACGACAAATACTTTGGGCTTTTTTGTAGGCATATCCCCAAATATAGAATTTAGGGCAAGTCTATATGAAAAGGAATATCGGGAAACTTGGCAAACAAGGCTGTTTCTTTTTTTACCAGTGTTTTTTTTGTGTTAAAATATTTATATTGTTTTAAAGGTTCTGCTTGGACATGTTTTGTTCTTTGCGGGACTGTTTAGGAGTTTGAAAAGGAGAGACCGTGAATCCGAAATTTTTGTTTTCCGTGGCTGCGCTTGCGGTCTCGTTTAGTTTGCTTGCCTTGACTGCTTGTGATTCCGATACTAGTAGTAATCCTTCAAGTGAAGGTACTAAAAGCGGATTCCAGTGCGATGTCAGCCGCTCCGGCAACAGCGTTCACGTGATTGAATCGTATCAGGGCTTAGTTCACGACGTGACCATCGAAGTGTCATTGGACGATGATGGTCACAAAAAAGCAGACATTACCGAAAAAGTCACATATCCGGATGCTTCAGCCGCTCAAAGAATGTGTGCCGAAGAAAAGGAAGAAGCTTCTTACAATCAGAACCAGTCTGAACGTGTAGATTGCGACGGCAATACTGTTACAAGTTATTTTGTTGAACGCGATGATTTGGAACCGAATGAATATCAATCATACCGACAAGAACGGTGTGCGAAAATGCGTAAGGCTGCCGAACGTGGCGAACTAGACTAGAGAATGACGAATTTATAATTTATAAGGAAAATAGTATGAAAAAACTTATCCTCGCTTCGATGATTTTATTTGCAATGTCGGCTTGCGACGATGACAGCAGTCCGGCTTCCAGCAACAGTCAATCTACTCCGGCTGGTGGAGATCCGGCTAATGGCTTTGTCCAAAATCCGGAAAAACAAGATATCCCAGTTGTCAATGCTGGCGAGCCGTCTTGTACGGTTACTACGACTGCTAATTCCGTAACCACAGAGCAGATTTTGCCCGGTGTGGGGACCTATATCTCGACCGCCGTCAATAACGGTTCGCGTTATTCTAGCATCACGTCGGAATACTGGTATGCCGACAACGCGACTGCCGCTGACGAGTGTCAAAAAAATAAAGAGGAGGCAAGCCACTGGCTGGACGGTTCCATGAAGGTGACCTGCTCTGGCAACAAGATTTTTGTTGAAGAAGTAGATGAGGGCGACCTGAGCGAATATGAAGCTGACTTCAGGGAGAACTGTGAAGATTTCGAAGCCTGGGCAAAGAGCTATTCAACTTCAAACAATCCGGGTTCGTCCACCGATCCCTCATCCACGATTGTTGACATTGGCGGCTATAAGTGCGAAGTATCCCGTTCCGGCAAAGCTGTTACAATCCTCCAGTCCTATAAGGGACTTGGCTTTGAGGAGACTATTTCGTTTGAAAGCGGCACACCGGTAGGTGTTCGGAAGATGACGTTTACCGACGCCCAAGAAGCTGCCGAGGAATGCAGAGATCAAAAGGACCAAGCTGAAGATTCCAACGACCCGCTGTACAAGGTTGAATGTTCCGGCAAAACCGTCGTGGTGACCAAGAAGGCCAAGGATGAGTTTGGTTGGGGCGTTGACGGCTTTGAGGACTATTACAAGGCCTGGTGCGAAGACCAGAAACGCCGCCTGAAAAACGGCGAAATAGACATGCTCATCTGATGATGGAAACATCTTAAAAATCAAAAAGACTCCGCGTTTTGCGGAGTCTTTTTCATATTCAGTTCGTTGCTTTTGTGAAATTACATGTCTTCGCTTGCGCCTGGCTGACCGATGCGGTCGTTCTTGCGGTTATCAACCCAGCCGGCGTAACCCTGCGGGGCAAGCACTTCCTTGCCAAACTGCTGGGCGTTTGCAATCGTGGAGAAGTAGCCCACGCGTACGCGGTAGAACGTACCTTCCAGTTCGCCCGGATTTTCGACTTCGGCGACGTAGGCCTTGATGCCTTGGTCGGAGAGCCTGCTCACGACGCTGTTTGCGGCTCTTCTAGAAGGCTGGATGCTCACCTGGATGACGAACGGACCTGAGGAGCCCTGTTCGATGCTTGACGATATCGGTGCGGGAGCTGCGGGGGCGGATTTCTCTTCGGTCTCGCTAAGGGACTGGATGGGGACGAGTGCCGGTTCATCCTCTGCAGGTGCGGTTTCTACTGCTGCTGGTTGTTCTGCGGCGGGAGAGGCCTCTGCTTGCGGTGTCGTTTGTTCTTCTTCCTTGCTACCGCATGCCGAAAGTAGTGAACAGGACAGGGCGATAACCCCGATGAGTGAGACCGTTTGCAGCTTCATGGCTAAACTCCACATTAAAAATTTTTTCTCCGGAATTAAATGGGATTTTCTTACAAAGAATATACATAAGTCTTTGATACTTCGCAAGTTATGAATATTTATTTTTGTAAAAATTAATGAAATTTTACATAAAAAAGTGTGCGAAATCGTGAAATTTTTGTATTTTTAGTGCTCAAATGTTTATATGCTCGTAAGGTGTTTCTCTTTTTTTCCTGATCGAACGAATTTTTTTTGAAAAAATTTCGGTAAAATTCTCGGGAGCGTCTCGTTAATGTGCAAATAAGTTTCATATATTTCTACTTGAAAAAGAATTTTTTTTGCTTATAGCGGAAAGAAAAGGTTTTTTGTGAAACTCAATATACATGGTTTGGCGTTCAAACAGTCGATGCTGACGTTGGTGGGGTTCAGCATCGTTTTTGCCGTGTTGTTTGGGGTTCTCAGTACCCGTGTGAAAACTGAATTCTCGACGTTGCTGACGCAAAAGGGCGAGGAAATCAGCCTTGCGAATGTGGCGATTATCGAAAAGCTCTTTGAAAAAGGTAAAAAACTGGGCGATGAGTACGCCGAAGTGCTTGGAAAAGAGATGCTTTCCGGCAAGGAACTCGAGGACTTTTTAAGCCAGGCCGTCTTTGACGCGAAACAGTCGATTCCGCAGGTGATGGCTGTCGTGGTCGCTTACGAACCGGGTATGGCGCCCAAGGCGAAATGGCACCAGGAGGTGATGCTCCTTGCACAGTATTCGGGGAACGATATCAAGCTGATGAAGGGCAAGGACTATCTCAACAAGACTTGGTACACGAGCACGAAGAACTTGCAGGCCGGTATTTGGCAGGAACCGTTTGTCGGTGATTTTATTCAGGAACCGATAGCTATTTACACGGCTCCCATTTACCAAAAGGATGTTTATGGGAATACAGTTTTTGCGGGAGTCCTCTGCATTGACATGTCGATTGCGTTCCTCGAAGAGACTGTCGCTTCGATTCCCGTGTCCAATTCGGGGTATGTTGTTATCTTGTCTGCAAATGGTACGGTGATTGCCCATCCCAAGAGCGATATCGTGTTCAAGGAAACTCTTTCGGGCCTCACGCGCGGAATTGAAGGGGCAGCGTCCGATTTCGAAAAGACCGTACGTAGCATGAAAAAGGGACTATTCATGGGGCGTACTCCCAATGAAACGGAAGCCGCCATCTATTTCAACGTGATGGAATCGAACGGCTGGACGTTCATGATTGTGTGGCCGGCGCAGAAATATATGGAAAGTCAGCGCTCGGTGGAACAACTGTTCGTATGGTTCTGTGTTGCAGGCTATGTCGTTATGCTGATTTTGATTGTCGTGATTTCGACCAGGGTGTCCCGTCCGCTCAACGAACTTGCCGCTGCGGCGACCAAGTTAGGGAAGGGGGATTTCAACGTGTCGATCCCGCATCTTTCGGGCCGTGACGAGATTGCTCATTTTGCATGGGCGTTCTTGAACATGCGCACGTCTCTCAAGGAGCATATCGAAAAGCAGAAGGACATGGACCGCATCGAAAGCGAACTCGACTTCGCGAAGGATATCCAGCTTGGCTTTTTGCCCATGACCGAAGAAGAGGAAAATTCTGGTGACGATCTCCATGAACTGACTCCGTTCCTTCGTCCGGCCAAGGAAGTCGGCGGGGACTTGTACGACTTCTTTAAACTGGATGACGGTCGCTTGTGCGTAATCGTGGGGGATGTGTCGGGTAAAGGCGTCCCTGCGGCTTTGTTCATGATGGTGTCGCGAATAGTGCTCCGCACGATGGCGAAAAACTTGAAATCCATTGTCGAGTCCTTCGAAAATACGAACAACGAGTTGGCCATGCGCAACAGGGCGAACATGTTCGTCACTGTGTGGATGGGGTTCATCGACCTGAAAACTGGACATGTCGAGTTCGCATCGGCAGGGCATAATCCGCCTGCGATTCGGCATAAGGATGGCTCGGTCGAGTTTGCGAAGAGCAAGGCGGGGATAGCCATGGCGGCGATGGAAAATGTCCACTACAAGATGCAGACGCTCGACCTTGCTCCTGGCGATACGCTGTTCCTCTATACTGACGGCGTGACCGAGGCGACTAACGAACACAACGAACTTTTCGGCAACGAAAGGTTGCTTGATGCCCTGTCCTTGGGTGGCGGTAAAGGCACTAAGGAAACATGCCGCTTTGTAAAACGGCAGATAGATGCTTTTGCGGGAAAAGCACCGCAATTTGACGATATTACGATGCTCGCTTTGGACTATAAGGGGCCTACCCTTGACGGAAATTAAAAATTTAGATATATTTGGCTATCCAAAAATGAATTTTTAACCAAAGGATTATCGTGATCGGCGTTATTGTTAAGTCCAACGAACCTTTCGAACGCGCTCTCAAGCGTTTCACCAAGTCTTGCGAAAAGAACGGCATCATTTCCGATGTCAAGAAGCGCCAGCGCTTCGAAAAGCCCTCCGAAGAAAAGAAGCGTATTGAAACGGCTGCTCGTCGCAAGCGTCTCAAAGAGATTGCTGACCAGAACCGCAAGCGTCTCTACTAATTCCAATCGGATTTTTGTTAAAATTTAATGAGTTGTCGGCGCCTGCCGATGACTCATTAGGTGTTTTTAGTAATTGCAGTCGTGCTGGATTTATTCCGGCATCGGCTTTTCATTAAAAATGAACAAATCTTAAAATGTGGGAAATCTGCAAAGGAAATAATATGGCAAGTGAACTTTTGACAAAAATTCTCGACGACATCAAGACTGCCATGAAGGCTCACGATGCCGGAACTCTCGGAACGCTCCGTACGCTCCATTCCGACATCAAGAACGAAGCCATGAAGGCAGGGGCTGCTCCGGCTCAAATCATGGACACCATTACGGATGCCATGTGCGTTGACGTTCTCGCCAAGAGCGTGAAGCAGAAGCAGGAATCTATCGAAATTTTGAAGAAGGGCGGCTTTTTGGACAAAATTCCCGAAGAAGAAGCTTGCATTGCCCTTTACCGCAAATATATGCCTGCCGAAATGAGCGAAGACGAGGTCAAGGCCCTCATCGCCGAAATCAAGGCCGCGACCGGTGCCGCAAGCCCGAAAGACATGGGCAAGATCATGAAGGAACTCTCCCCGAAGGTCAAGGGCCGTTTTGACGCCAAGCGCGCCAGTGCTTTGGTGCAGGAAGCATTGAAGTAGTAGGAAGTAGACTGTCAAAAGTAGGCCGTGAAAGGGGAAGGCCTTCCCCTGACTCGTACTCCGTGACTCGTCACCCCTTCTAGCGGGGCCTCAGACGCCGGCCCCGCAACACCCCGCTGTCATGCCCGGCTTGCCCGGGCATCTCCTTTTTTTTGGTTCTAAGAAATTATATTGTTTGTATGGTCAAAAAATTCGGTTTATTCATTGTTTTGCTTTTTGTGTCGATGGCGTCGGCTTCTGGTATTTCTTGGAAAACATTTGACATCAAGTTCGGCCCTTCGTTGGGTGGCTGGCACGATGAATCGACTACGATGTTTGGTGGAATGCTTTCCATCGTAAAACCGCTGACTCCATACATTGGGGTTGGCGTCATGGCGGAAATCGCTACAGACGCTTCTGGGTGTGAAGATTGCGTTGATTATGATTTCAATGAGCTTTCCGAGGGAATTTTGGTTAATTTGATCGCGCCCCTGGGTCGTGGTTTCAGCTTGACTGCTAATTTCATGTTTCTTGTGAACTTCCAGGATGGGACTGTTAAAGGCTATGATTTTTACGCACCCAAGCCGATAGAAGCGTACGATGCAGAAGGAAATCGTATCGACGTGTACAGGTACATGCGAGAAACAGGCGATGATGACTGTGGTTGCGAGTCGTCGGGGGACTACTACTTTGAATCGTTCATGTTCCGCTCGAATCTGGGAATTTCATGGCGCATGCAGAGCAATTTCTTTGGGCTGGAATTTTATCCGATCGACTTTGCTGTTGTGAGAGGCGGTGATTCGCGCATGACGTTCTCGTTGAACGCCGTATTCCGTGTGTTCTAAATGAGAAATCTATATTTGATAATGTAGATTATCTTAGGAAAAAAATGACTTCTGGTGAAGAAAGACGAATCCAAGAACTGGAACTGCTCTACAAGATCAGTTCTATTCTGAACCAGAGCCTTGATTTTGAGACCGTCGCACATCCGGTGTTGCAAACGGTCGAATCGGTGATGGGTGTCGAGCATGCGACGTTGACTTTGTATAATCGCCATACCGGCGAAATTTCCATCGAAATTGCGGAGGGCTTGAGCAGCCGTCAGGCGAGCAAGGGCCGTTACAAGGTGGGCGAGGGCATTACCGGCCGTGTCGTTGAAACCGGCAAGCCTATTATCATCCCGTCTGTCGCAAAAGACCCGGACTTTTTGGACCGTACGGGGCGCGGCAAGACGGAGGACAAGGCGTTCCTTTGCGTTCCGATTATCATGGAACAGGAAGTTGTTGGCGCCTTGAGTGCCGACGAACACAATCCCGACGAAGCAAACCTCAACGACCAGATTCATTTGCTTGAAATCATCGCACAGATGCTTGCGACAGCTGTGAAACTCCGCCGTCAGGCCCGTGAGGAAAACGAAATTCTCAAGGCCGAAAACGAACGCATGGCGATGGAACTCAAGGCGCGGTTCCAGCCGGACAACATCATCGGCCGAACGCCCGAAATGCAGCAGGTCTATAAGCAAATCGACCAGGTTGCAAAAAGTCCGCTCCCGGCGCTCATTGTGGGCGAGGTGGGAACTGGCAAAGGTCTTGTTGCAGAAGCGATTCATTTCCGTTCCGACCGCAATTTGGGGCCGTTCGTGCGTGTGCATTGCGCGGCCCTCCCGGAGTCCGTTCTGGACCGGGAGCTTTTCGGCAGCGAAAAGGGCGCCTTGGTTGGCGTCGTCAACGAGGCGCCGGGCCGCGTGGAGCAAGCCGAAGGTGGAACGCTATTCCTCGATGAAGTCGCCGAACTCACGCCGAACTTGCAGATAAAGTTGCTTCGCCTTTTGCAGCAGGGCGAAATGGAGCGCGTGGGCGCCCGCTTTCCGAAAAAGGTGAATGTGCGTGTCATTTGCGCGACGACGAAAAACTTGCAGCAGATGGTCTCCGACGGCACCTTCCGCGAAGACTTGTATTACCAGCTCCATATTGTGCCGATTTACGTGCCGCCATTACGCAAACGCCGCACGGACATTGTGCTCTTGGCTGATTACTTTGTGGAACATTACTGCCGCATCGTCGGGAAGAACATACGTCGTCTCGCTCGCGGTACGATTGAAATGCTCATGAGCTACCCGTGGCCGGGCAATGTACGCGAACTTGAAAATGCGATTGAACGTGCGGTGCTTTTGACCGAAGAAGACGTTATTTATCCGCATCATTTCCCGACCACGCTCCAGACGGCCGAAACAAGCGACACTCCTGTTTCAGGAAATTTCAAGCGCATGGTTGAGGCCTACGAACGCGATATCATTTGCGATGCCCTTAAGAGCAGCAAGGGCAAAATCGCTGCGGCCGCCCGCAGTCTATCTACCACGCCTCGCATATTGACATATAAAATAAACCAGCTTGGCATTGACCTCGCTGGCTTCGGAAAGTAAGTCGCAAATTGCGATATCGACTGCTGTTGTTTTGGCGATTCTAGAACTGTGAGTTTTTTCCTGTTTTTTGAGGATTAGTTGAATGTAAACGTTGCTACGGCTGAAATCGAATTGAAAGAGACCTTGCCTTCATAATCGAAAATTTTGCTCTTTGCAGAATAGTGGTTGAACGAAAGTGCGACACCGATACCCAATTCGTTATTTACCCACCATTCTTTACCTGCTGATAGGTTAAAGCTAAAGTTAGGGTCGTAATTGGTAACGATTTCGCCCATGACGCATATTTCGGTATAATCGGATATGCCGGCTGATGCGCTGAAAAAAACGTTGGCCGCACCGGGAACATAATACGTAATGCCGGCTCCTAAAAAGATACTTCTGAATGATTTGTTGTTACCGATTGTCAATGTTGATTCGTTGCCGCTCTTGTCGGAAAATCTAATGTCATCAAATATGCCATTTATATCTATAGTCCCGTGCAAAATAAAGTTTTGGATAATGGCTCCGCCAATTTTAAGTCCTGTTTCGAATTGGGCGCCTTTGCTCTCCATTTTGACACCGTTTGCTTGGAATTCGTTCAGGAAACTTCCGAAACCGAATCCGAAAGTGCCACTGAGAAAGAATCCGTCGTGGGTCTTGGGGGCCGATGTGGCGAGTGCGCAACTCACAGCCAAGGCTATGAATAAAAGAAATTTCTTCATGATTGGGCTCCTTTTGTATAAATTCAATGGACCGGTAAAAAAATGCCTCCATGTTTAACACAGAGGCATTTTTAGAAATTTTATCTAATGATTAGTTGAAAGTCAAGGATGCTACGAGGGCGAATGTGTTGTTGCTTGCTTCAATTTTATAATCACGGACTTTGCCGTCTGCAGAGTTGTGGGTGTATGAGAATGCTATACCTAGACCAAGTTCGCTGTTCATCCACCATTCTTTTCCAAGCGTGATGTTGAAACCCAAGCCTGCGTCAAGGTCAGTAAAACTGAGATCGTCGCCATTGATGGTGATGCTATAATCGGTTGCGCCAATAGAGGCGCTCGCATAGATGTTGTCTTGTGGCAGGAAATAATAGGTGAAGCCAGCGCCAATCATGACGATGTTGAAACCATCATGTTTTAAAGTTGCTTTTTCATATCCAGAGGAAGCTTTAAGATCAGAGAAAAGAATGTCGACGCCAATTGTTCCGTGCAGAATGAAGTTTGGAGTAATGGCTCCGCCAATTTTTAAGCCGGTATCATAGGCAATCCCTTCGCATGTCAGCTTAGCACGGACTCCGGAGACTTCTTCAGTGAATGAAGAATATCCAAGGCCCATCGTGGCGTTCAAGAAGAAACCGTCATGGGTTCTCGGTGCGGAAATAGCGAATGCGTAACTTGCTGCGATGGCGAAAATTAAAAGGATCTTTTTCATTTGTTTTTCCTGTTTATATAATTGATGGCGAAATATTAATAAAATAATGAATTTTATGGTAGTAAAATAAAATTAACGATACGCCGTTTTTTTTATGCACTGTATTCGCGCCTGCTATTCCTTAAATTTTACGCTCCGTTCCCAAATTACTATCTTTACCCCCGTTATGATTATCCATTCCTTCTACATGGGCTTCCAGTGATTAGCGGTTTAAACTTGTAATTTCCCTAACCACTAACCACCAACCACTAACCACTTACATAATACCTAAAATGCAATTCCGTCCTGTTAAAGAACAGCTTGAAATTTTGATGCGCGGCGTCGTTGATATCGTGCCGCAAGATGAACTCGAAAAGAAACTCCAGAAGTCCTACGAGACGGGCAAGCCTCTCCGTATCAAGATGGGCGTGGATCCAACGGCTCCGGATGTTCACTTCGGCCACACGGTCGTGATGCGCAAGCTCCGCCAGTTCCAGGATTTGGGACACACCGTCGTGCTCATCGTGGGCGACTACACGGCACAGATTGGCGACCCCAGCGGCCGCAACAAGGCCCGTCCTCGCCTCAGCCATGAACAAGTGCTCGAAAACGCAAAGGAATACCAGGAACAGTTCTTCAAGGTGGTCCGCCGCGACCAGGTGGAAATTCACTACAACGGCGAATGGTTCAGTAAGCTCCCGTTCAGCAAGGTGACTGAACTCATGGGCCAGTTCACCGTGGCCCAGATGCTCGAACGCGAAGACTTCCACAACCGCTATACGGCAAATACGCCTATTAGCTTGCACGAATTCATGTACCCGATGATGCAGGGCTACGATTCCGTCGCCATCCAGAGCGATGTGGAACTGGGAGGAACCGACCAGAAGTTCAATGTGCTTCGCGGTCGCGACTTGCAACTTTTCGAAGGCATGGAACCGCAAATCGGTCTCTTTATGCCGATTCTCCTCGGTACCGACGGCAAGGTCAAGATGAGTAAGTCCATCGGCAACTACGTGGGCCTGAACGAGCCCGCCGACGTGATGTACCACAAGATTTACAGCCTCGCCGACAGCATCGTCGAGAACTGGTTCGAACTTCTCACCAACATCCCGCTTGCAGAAATCAAGCAGATGATGGCTGACATCGCCGCAGGCAAGATGAACCCCAACGATGCGAAGCATCGCCTCGCCATCGATATCGTGACGCAATACTACGGCGCAGAAGCCGCCGAGGCCGCCGCCGCCAAGGAACGTGAAATCCACAGCGGTAACGCCATCCCGAGCGATGCTGCCGAATGCAGCGTGGCTCCCGGCACCTACGGAGCGCTCGACCTGCTTGTAGAAATCAAGGCCTTCGCCTCTAAGGGCGAAGCACGCCGCATGGTGCAGAACGGCGGTGTGAAAATTGGCGGCGAAAAACTTGCCGACCCGCAGTCCCAGATTGAAATCAAGGGCGGCGACCAACTGGTGGTCCAGGTGGGCAAGCGCAAGTTCTACAAGGTGAATTTCTAAGGCGTCTTATGTCTCGCGAAATCTTAGTTCTCGGTCTCAATCCCGCATGGCAGAGAGTCTTCTTCTTGGACAAGTTTGTTCCGGGAGAAGTCCATCGCATATCCAAAGTCAAGGAATATGCGTCGGGCAAGGGAATCAACTGCTGCCGTGTTTTGCAACTGCTGGGAGGAACTCCTCGTCTGATGCACTTCCTCGGTGCCGGGAACGGCGAGAAAATCTTTGACGAACTTTCGGTCTGCGGCATTCAGCAGGTCCCGGTTTGGATTCGCGAGAATACCCGCATCTGCACGACGATTGCCTGTAATGGAGATACCACGGAACTTGTGGAACCGTCGCCGTCTCTCGCTTCGTCCGAGAACGATGATTTTGCACAAACGTTGATTGACCATTGGGATTCAACGCAGTATGTGGCTCTTTGCGGCACGTTCCCGCAGGGCTTTGACGTGAGGATGTTCAACGATCTTGACTTTAACGGCAAGCATGTCTTTGTCGATGCTATTGACGAAATCGATGGACTCCTCGAGAAAGGCGTCGAACTTCTCAAGATAAACATGTCGGAATATTGCAAGTTGCTGGAGCGCATGAGCATTCCGCTTGTAAAGTCTAGCCCGCAGTTCTGGAAGATGACGGCTATGGCTGTCCTTGAACGCCTTCCCATCAAGAACCTCGTGGTGACCGATGAGGATTCTCCTGTCCGTGCGTTCCGCCTGGTCGAAAAGAAGTTCCAAGGTATCCAGTTGCAGCCTGCTGCAATCAATGTGAAAAACGATATTGGCGCCGGAGATTCTTTCTTTGCCGGTTGGCTTTATGCTTGTGACCAGGGACTCAGCTTTGAAAGCTGCTTGGCCAAGGCAACCGCTGTCGCTTGTGCCCGTTGTGAAGTCGAACGTCCGTGGAACTTGAGTATGGACCGCGTTGTCGAGCTCGAAAATGAACTGGCGACAAAGGTTGAACGCCTCGAATAAAGGCCTCGCTGATGGATGAACGTTTTGTTCCTTTGTTTGCCTTTGCGTCAAATGTGGAATTTTTCGGAACGTTCCCGGAATGCAAGTCTTTTGTTCAAAAAAATCTTCGTTTAGGTGAAATCGTTGAATTGGCTGGAGACCGAGGCTTTGCGGTTGTTCTAGGCGTTGGCTTGCTTGAGCTTGCAACAAACTTATCTCTATTGCTTTCTCGATTTTCTGCTGAGGGCCCATTTACGCATGTTGTTCTTGCCGGTATTTGCGGCGCCTATCCTGGCCGTTCCTTGAACATTGGTGATGTTGTTCGTGTGGATTCCGAGAGGATTGGTGATTTGGGCGTTGCCGAACGGGATGGTTCGTTTACGCCTTGGCACAAAGTTTGCAACGCTGCGAGTTCGCAAGATTTGAGCAATTCCGTGCAAGTTTACGAGTCTTCGCCGCTTCGTTATGTTCCTGCCTGGCTTTCGAATTTAAAGTCCGTTGCCGGGCTTAGCGTTAATTGTTGTACGGGAACGGCCGCCATGGCATCGGAACGTGTCCAGAACTTCGATGTCGATGTGGAATCGATGGAAGGGGCCGCCTGCTTTTCCGTTTGCCATGCATTTGGCATGCCCTGCTTCGAAGTCCGTGCCGTGAGCAATTTGGCTACCACCCGCGACAAGTCCACCTGGCGCATCGCTGATGCTCTCGCAGCTCTTCGTGCTGCTTTTACGTCTTTTTAAGCCTCTTTTTGACGTCATTCTGAGGGCGTAGCCCGAAGAAACGAGAGCAAGGCGAATGAAGCAGGTTGCTTGCAGACCTATTTCTGAGCCGAAGCCTTGGACGCAAAGCGTCAATCCAGTTAAATTTACTTCCAACTTCCTACTTCCAACTTCCTACTACATATGCAACTCTCTCTCGGTATTTCCACTTGCCCTAACGACACCTTCATTTACGAAGCCTTGATTCGCGGGCTTGAAAACTCTCCGTTCGAATGGAAGGTCACGTACGCAGACGTGCAAACTCTTAACGAAATGGTGCTGCGCGGTGAACTGGATGTCGCTAAAATCAGTGCGCAAGTCTATCCGCAAATTGCCGAAGCATATCGCTGCCTCGGTTGCGGAGGCGCTATCGGCTACGGTTGCGGCCCGCTTTTGCTCTCTTCATCAGGGAATGCGTTCGACCCGGCGCTTCCGACGACGCTCCCTGGCGCGAATACGACAGCAGCGCTCCTTTTTAAGTTCTGGTATTCCCGTTGCTATAAGGATGCACCTAAATTGCAATATGCGCTGTTTAACGAGGTCTATCAGGGGTTGCTGAACAAAAGCGTTCCTCAGGGCGTTACCATCCACGAACACCGTTTTACGTGGAAACGCGATGGGCTTCACCTGTTGCAGGATTTAGGCGCTTTCTGGGAGCAGGAGACCGGGGTCCCGATTCCGCTTGGTATTGCGGTTGCTCGGAAGGAACTTGGTTTTGCGACTATCGAATCAGTCGAGAATGAAATTCGTCGCAGCCTGCGGGTAGCGCGCCAGAGAAATAATCCGGTGACCCCTTTTATCGTCGAAAAAGCGCAAATCGATGACGAAGAAGTCATCAAGTCTCACATCGCAATGTTCGTGAACGATTTCTCCGAAAATGTCGGAGAGGCGGGTTGGAGGGCTCTTGAGAATCTGTGGCGGTTATCACACTGTTAATAAGTTGTTGACTTGTCCAAAACCTATGTAATAGTTTGTAAACGTAAACGTAATTTTGCAAAACGGCGAATTTTTAGCAAAAACTTTATTTATTTTCCAAAAAGCATCTTTTTTTGGAGTTTGCTTATGAGTTTAGTGAACGATCTTGAACAAGAAATCGAAAATTTCAAGCGCGAATATGAAAAGTTCGAACGCGGTAACAAGTCAGCTGGCACGCGTGCCCGCAAGGTCTTGCAGAGTATCAAAAAAACCTGCCAAGAAATCCGTGTTTCAATTCAAGGTGCAAAGAAGGAGGAGGAGAAGGACGGTCTTCGTAGCGAGGACTGACAGATAAATTTTCCCTAAAAGGCTATACCTGTGTTTTTTTTTACACGAAAAATGGCGTTTTTTGAAGAAAATCATTTGACTAAAGTCATTTTTGAAGGTATATTCCCACATGGGTTTTGTGTTTGCCAAACTGGCAAGCGTATGTTTAACGAATTTAAGTGTTCTATGATTGGAGAAACGTAGCAGTATGACCCTAAAGAAACTGGTCTTAATTACGGCCGGGGCGAT
>JAFWRL010000193.1 GCA_017520105.1 Fibrobacter sp. | reverse complement strand
GTTCCGCGAAGTCCAGCAGTTCTGCGCAAGTTGTGTCTAGCAGTTCCGCGAAGTCCAGCAGTTCTGTGCAAGTTGTGTCTAGCAGTTCCGCGAAGTCCAGCAGTTCTGCGCAAGTTGTGTCTAGCTGTTCCGCGAAGTCCAGCAGTTCTGCACAAGTTGTGTCCAGCAGTTCCGCGAAGCCCAGCAGTTCCGTGGCTAGCTCTTCAAGTGTGAAATCAAGCAGTTCTCGTGTACCTTCCAGTTCTTCGATGGTGCCGAGTTCGAGTGCGAAGTCGTCTTCGTCATCGAAGAATAGTTCTTCGAGCAAGGCTGTGAGCAGTTCTTCAGCAAAGTCCTCCTCCTCGGCGAAGTCCTCTTCTTCGTCTAAGGCGAAGAGCAGTTCCTCGAAGAAAACGAATGTTGTCTGGAATACCGTGCAGCCAACGTTCAACCTCACCGTAAACGGCATGACACTTATACTCTCCAATATGCAGGGTGGCGTAGTCCGCATCTTTGATGCCCTTGGTCACTTGGTTGTTATGAAGCCTCTTGACGAAACGATGACGAGTATTACCCTGCAAACACCGGGCAACTACATCGTCCGCGTGAACGGGATGAACCGTGGCGTGACGCTTAGGTAATGTTGGATAAGAGCATCGATTTCCAACCCTATTTGGGGTTGGGCCGTTTTCGCTACAGTGAAAATTTTTATTTTGCGGATGTATGATGGAAAACCAGAATTTAGATGATTTACCAGAGGAATCGGCGGAACTCCCGAAAGTTGAAAGCCGGGAGGACTTGGCTCGCATTATACAGGCGCTTGTCTTTGCATCCCCGGATATCGTGACGCTCAAAAAGCTTCGCGAAATTCTCGGCGATTTTTTGGATGCGCGTTCTGTGGCCGATGCGCTTATCACAGCGAACGATTCTTTGAACAAGATTCAGTCCCCGTTTGAAATTGTGGAACAGGCGGGCGGTTACCGCTTTAGAACACGTGCAAAGTATTACCCGTGGGTTCGTAAGCTTTTCCCGGAAGCGAATGCAAGGCGACTCTCGCAGGCTGCTCTTGAAACGCTTGCCGTGATTGCTTACCAACAACCGATTACAAAGGCGGCGATTGAACAGGTTCGTGGCGTTTCGTCTGCTGACGGCCCGCTTCGCAATTTGCTGGATAAGGGCTTTATTACGTTGGGTGCAAGAGCAGAGACGGTAGGGAACCCCTACACTTATGTGACGACGCAAGAGTTTATGAAATACTTTGGTATTAATCGTATTCCAGAGGATTTGCCACGCTTGCGCGAATTTAGCGAGCTTTTGGAAGCAGGCGCACTTGTGCCGCAATACGCCAAGCCAGAAAACGCCCCAGAAGAACCAGCTCCGCTTGAAGAAACCGCTGATCAAATTGAATTGTCGATGGGAGATGCTTGATGGCTGTCACTCCGTTAATGCAGCAATATTACGAAATCAAGAAAGAGAATCCTGGCTGCATTTTGTTTTTCCGCATGGGCGACTTCTTTGAACTTTTTGAAGATGACGCTGTAATCGCCTCGAAAATTTTAGGTTTAACGCTCACGAGCCGCAATAACGGCGCCGCCGGGGCCACGCCTTTGTGTGGGTTCCCGCATCATGCTGCCGAACGCTACGTGCCTAAGATGGTGGCGGCCGGCTACCGCATTGCCATTTGCGAACAGGTCGAAGACCCGAAACTGGCGAAGGGCATTGTCAAGCGCGATATCGTTGAAATTATCAGCGCTGGCACGGCGATGAACGAAGCGAACCTCGATGCGAAAGAAGCGAATTACCTTTTTGCGTATGTGCCTGCGACAAGCGAGGACGGCAAGGGCGGTAAAGGCGATGTGGCTGCGTTTGCGATTGCCGATGTGACGACGGGTTATTTGGCGGCGTGTCGCAGTAGCGTTCAATCCTTCGAGTGCGAGTTCAGCCGACGCATGCCGAAAGAAATCGTGGTTCCCGAAGGTACGACGATTCCCACAGTCATCATGGACTTGATCAAGGCGGAAAACGTCTTGGTGACGGAACTCCCTGCGATTTTATTTGCAGAAGACCAGGCGAAAGACGTACTGTTCAACCACTTCAAGGTGGAAGCGCTTGATGGCCTTGGCTTGGAAGGGCGTATTTTTGAAACGTCCGTGACGGGCGCGTTGTTGCAGTATTTGATCAACCAGAAAAAGTCCGAGTTGAGCCATTTCACGACACTCGAGATTTTGAATCTGGACGATTACATGACGCTTGACCCGAGTACGTTGCGCAATTTGGAACTCGTGCGTCCGCTGAATGCTGACGATTACTCCAGCACGCTTTGCTCGGTGCTCGATTTTACGGTGACGGCGATGGGTGGGCGTACGCTCAAGGACTGGGTGAGCCACCCGTTGATTGCTGTCGATCGCATCCGCGAACGCGAAGAAGCGGTAGGTGAACTTGTCCAGAATCCCGTGGCGCTTGACGAACTCAAGGAATCGCTCACCTCGATTCTCGATATGGAACGTTTGATGGGCCGTGTCGGTAGCGGTCGTGCGAATGCGCGTGACCTTGCGGGAATGGGGCGATCCCTCTCGCAGGCATCGAAGGTCGCGGATGTTTTGGAAGGTCTGCATGCGCCGCTTTTTGAAGGACTCCGCGAAACGCTGAATGGTGCAAAGGGTCGTGGCGAAGACTTGCTCAAGTACTTCAATGACGATTTGCCGATGACCGTGCGCGAAGGTGGAATGATTCGTCCGGGCGCGAGTGCGGAACTTGATGCAATGAACGAAGACATCAAGGAACGCCGTGAATGGATTGCTTCGTTGGAAGGTCGTGAGCGCGAACGACTCGGCATTCCGACTTTGAAAGTGGGCTATAATCGCGTATTCGGTTACTACATCGAAATTACGAAGGCGCAGATGGCGAAAGCTACGCAGCCGATTCCCGATGAATACATTCGCAAGCAGACGACGGTGAACGGCGAACGCTATATCACGCCGGAGATGAAGGAATGCGAATCCGTCATCAGCAATGCCGAAGTCAACATCCATGCGCTGGAATACAAGATTTTCTGCGAGATTCGCGAACGCGTGAACAGCTGGCGTGCCGAACTCCAGGGCATCGCCGATGCGATTGCCCGCGTCGATAGTTTGTACAGTTTTGCCCGTGCGGCCCGCAAGTACAATTACGTTTGCCCCGAAGTCTTTGAGGGAACTGGAATCGAGATTCGCGGTGGCTTCCATCCGGTGATTGTGGCGGTGAACCCTGATTTGGACTTTATCCCGAATGACGTGACGCTCTCGCCGGACGGAACGCGACTGATGCTCATTACGGGCCCGAACATGGCCGGTAAATCGACGTACTTGCGCCAGACAGGGCTCATTGTGCTCATGGCGCAGATTGGTTGCTTTGTGCCTGCCGAAAGTGCCCGCATTGGCGTGGTGGACCGCATCTTTACGCGTGTGGGAGCGAGCGACCGCTTGAGTCGTGGTCTCAGTACGTTCATGGTCGAGATGATTGAAACGGCGAATATCTTGCGCAATGCGACGCCGCATAGCCTTGTGCTGCTCGATGAAATCGGGCGCGGAACGAGTACGTTTGACGGCCTTTCGATTGCATGGGCGATTGTCGAAACGCTTCACGGAGAACCTGCCCGCATGGCGCTCACGCTTTTTGCAACGCACTATCACGAATTGACGGGGCTTGTGGATTCGCTGGAGCATGCCGGGAACTTCCAAGTGGGCGTGCAGGAAAAGGGCGACAAGCTCATATTCCTCCACAAGATTTTCGAAGGCGCTTGCGATTCGAGCTATGGCATTCACGTTGCTGAAATGGCGGGGTTGCCGGCGAATGTCGTGCGCCGAGCTCGCAAGATTTTGTTACGCTTGGAGAAGCAGAAGATTGACCCGAGCGACGAGGCGCAAAACAAGAAAATCAAGGCGCAGCCGCAGATGGACTTGTTTGCCCCGCCGGACGAAAACACGCTCTTGCTCAAGGATGAAATTCGCAGGCTCAAGCCCGAGGAAATGACCCCGATGCAAGCGCTGCAAAGACTCATGGACCTGAAGGAAAATTACGGAAAGTAAAGAAGTGGTTAGTAAGCAGTGGTTAGTAAACAGGAATGTAAAAATGCATGTCATTCCCGACTTGATCTCTTTGACTACTTGCAGCTATGCTGCTTAGTAGTCATGATCCGCGTATGGGGAGGGAATCGCCTTTTCTCCTTTCAAAAGAAGGAGATGCCCGTTCGGTGACGGGCATGACATCGCCAAAAACTTCCTACTGCCTACTTCTATCTTCCTACTAAATTATGATCGATTTCGCGGCTTTAATGAACTTTGCTTTTGAGAATCGGCTCTACGAGTCCGAGGTTCATGGCATTGAGCATTGGCATCAGGTGGAATACAACGGAATGTTGCTTGCCCAAAAGACGGGAGCCGACATTGACGTGGTGCGTTTGTTTGCAATTTTCCATGACTGCCGCCGTTTTGACGATGCGTACGACCGTGAGCATGGGGCGCGTGGTGCTGAATTTGCAAAACTCTGCCGCGAAGAAAAACGATTCGAACTCGATGATGAACGTTTTGGTTGGCTCTATGATGCTTGCCGCCTCCACACAATTCAACCGCGTACGGGAAACGTGACCGTCGATACGTGTTTTGATGCCGACCGCCTTGACTTGGGCCGCGTCGGGTTCCCTTTGAATCCCAAGAAAATGGCGACCGACTGGGGCGCAAAAATAGCCCAGAAGTCGCTCACTTCGGGCTATTCCGTATTTCGCATGCGCGAATGGATTCGCACATTAGTTCTTTAATTATTCCTTAATCGCCTGGAACGTGCAGCTGATTTCGACGCCGGCATTTTTCGGGAGCGCCGATACGCTGACGGCGGTACGGGCGTGCTTCCCGTTTTCTCCGAGAATCTGCACTGCAAGTTCGCTGGCGCCATTCAAGACGCCCGGCTGTTCGTGAAAATCATTAGCGGACTGGACAAAACCCTGCATCTGCACAAGGCGGAGTGTTTCGCCGGCTTTCAACTGCGTGAGGGCGGCTGCAATGTTGTTCAAAAGGCAAATCTGCGCGGCTTCTTTAGCCTTTTCGGCAGAAAGCTCCGTAGGAACAGTTCCCGTGTAAGCGGAAAAATCGCCGTTGACGGAGGGGAGTTGCCCTGAAACGTAAATCGTGTCGCCGCTGCGCGTTGCAGGAACGTATGCTGCAAGTGGTGCTGGGCAGTTGGGGAGCGTTAGCCCCAGTTCTTGGAATTTAGAGACAATTTGACTCATATAATCTCCTTGTTTTGCGCCTTTAATATACAATAATTGCAGTGCGTTTGGGGCGTTTATGGCTTGCTAATTAAACTGCGTGCGCATTTTTGCCAATGGGTATATTCTAAGACTATAAGTAGCGTTTATATAAAGGAAATGCCCGCACGTGGCGGGCATGACATTAACGCGGGCGTGATTCAGATACTTGGCGGGCATCTCGAACTGTAACTGGATCCTTCGTCCCTTTGGTCCTCAGGATGACAAGATGCTCAACATTTGAGATCCTTCTCCCTGCAAGGGGGGACCATGGATCACTATGGGCTGAAGCCCAAGTGACCAAAGTGACTTCGGCGCGATACGCCTTTGCTCAGGATGACGTCAACCGCCAACTGCGGCGCAGCCGGCAGCCGCGTTTACTTCTTTTCCACCAGCTCTGTGGCGAGTTTTTTCATTCCGTTGAAGTCCCACTTGCCGCTCCCGAGCTTCGGGATTGCTTCGACGCAGAATACGGAACCCGGCTGCATGAGCGGCGGAATGCCCGACTTGCGCAGACTCCTCGAAATTTCTTCGGGATCGCAGTTGCTGTCGCCTTTAACAAGAAGCACGATGCGTTCGCCCTTGACGGAATCGGGAACTGCGGTAATGGCGAATTCGTGTTCGCCCATGATGCCTGTTTCGGCAATGCGGAGTTCCACTGCGGTGAGCGAAATCATTTCGCCGCCGAGCTTCGCGAAGCGGCTGTAGCGACCGAGAATCTTGATAAATCCGTCTTCGGTGATGGTGCACTTGTCGCCGGTCTTGTACCAACGGCGACCGTCGATTTCGATAACGACAGCATCGGTCTTTGTTTCGTCTCTGAGGTACCCCTTCATGACTTGCGGGCCTGTCACGACGAGCATGCCTTCTTCGCCCGGGGCCAAGAACTCGTTTGTTTCGGGGTTGATGATAGCGCCTGTTGAACCGGGTACAATCATTCCGATACTCGATGGATCACAGCATTTTTCCATCGTCAAGAAGTCGTCCAGCAAAACGTTCGGGGCGTTGAGCGTTGCCAGCGGCGTGAGTTCCGTGCAGCCGTAGCCTTCGTAAATATCCTTGCCGAACTTGAGCTTGAATGTTTCTCGCATTTCGGGGCGGAGTTTTTCGGCTCCGGCAATGACGTAACGCAGGGAGTCGAGGCACATCGGGTGGACCCAGCGGTTGATGGCGATGGCGCGGAGGAACGTCGGCGTTCCCATGAGGATGCTTGCCTTGTATTCAGCGCAAACACGGGCGAGCGTCTTGATGTCGGTCGGGTCCGGGCAGAGCACTATCGGAACGCCATCCAAGAGGGGCATCATGAACGTCATCGTGAAGCCGAACGAATGGAATAGCGGTAGAATGTCGGTCATCAGGTCGGTGCGGCGAAGCCTGATGATATGGTCGCCTTGCTGTGCGTTTGCAATCACGTTCTTGTGCGTGAGTTCCACACCCTTGGGGTGCCCTTCGGAGCCTGAACTGAACAAGATGACGGCGTCGTCGCTTAACTTGGCCGTCGTAAACCAGAGGTCTCTCAAAAGCTTTTTGGGGAACGCAAAGACGATGAAGGCTTCGATGAGTCGGCAGAATGTGCTGATCTTTTGTTCTTCTTCGTCAATGTAGAACATCTGGCATTTGTCGGCGAGCTGCTTGAAGTCCGGGTTCTTGCCGCAGAGCTTGTCGAAGAAGGCACGGGATGTGACGATTGTCGAAAGTTCGGCCTTGTCGATGCAGCCGATGAGCGTATCGACAGGCGAGGTGTAGTTCAAGTTGACCGTCGTCTTTCCGCAACCGAGAATTGACATAATGCCGAGAGCGGCGTCGCGGCTCGTGGGGAGCATGAAGCCTACATTCTGGTCGTTTCTGGTGAGCGATTTGATTTTTTTGCCGAAGTGGTGGCAGAGGCGAATCATTTCGTAACCATTCACGTGGCGGCCGGCCGGGTCAATCAAAATCGGGCGAGAACGGCGCTTGCGCATCGCACGGTACCAAAGCGGGACGATGCTTGCGGAGTGGTCCATCGCGATGTTCCAGATGTCGGTCCCTAAAATTTGCAGGTCCTTGCGGATGACGTTTTCGGGGGTGGTGGCGGGCATCGCCTTGCCAAATCCGACACTGATGACACGGTTGAAATACTGCGGGCGGTTCACGCTTTCCGAAGCGTGGCTATAGCGGCTGCCCCAGAGACCTTGTATGTAGAACGGCACGATTTGCGCTTCGGTGCCTTCGATAGCCTTGGAGTAGTCCAGCGAGAACTTGGAAACAAACGGGGTCTTCGAAACTTCGCCTTCGGGGAAGATGACGACCACTTCGCCCTTGAGGAGCGCTTCGTGAATCTTTTCCATGGCTTCGCTCGGGTCTCGGCGGTTGATGTTGATGAGCGATTTGCCATGCGAAAGCCAGCGCAGGTACCAGTCCGCAAAGGTGTTCCTGTTACTCGCGATGAGGAGCGGGCGAGGGCTTGCCATCTGGAGCACAGCCCAGTCAATAAAGCTGAAGTGCGGCCCCACCAAAAGAAGCGGTCCGGATTCGGGAATGTTCTGCACGCCATGAACCTTAACTTTGTAGCGGAATACGAACGCGAATGCGAAACGGAGCCCTGCGCGCAGGAGCGTCATCGGGGTTCGCTTGAGCGTGAACACGAACGTGAGTGCGAGAATCACGGCGAGGAAGAACAACTGCTTGTGGAGACTCAACTCTGTCATGAGGAAGAGGATGACTTGGAAACCGAGCAGCACGAACAGGAATGTCATCTGGATCATGAACGACACGGCGTGGATGCGGCCCGAAGTGTCAGGACGCGTGACGTTCTGGATGACCGTGCGGAGAATGACGAACGCGGAACCCGCCCAGAATGCGATGAACGCATAGAGACAAGCAAGAATGTATTGGTTGTTGATGAACGGCGTCACGACCATCGTGATGGATGTTGCAATGGCCGCGATGGGGATGAGCCCTGTTTCAACAAAGTTTTTGGAAGATTTTGCAGCACTGATGGCGCCGATGATGTAGGCGATACCGGTAAAGATAAACGTCCACTGGAAAAGTGTCGTGTTCTGCGTTCCCGTCATGTTTTGCGAAATCATGATGATGAACTGCGTGACGCCCCAAAAAGCCGCAATGCCAAGCATCGAGAGCCTGAGCATGGGGTTTGACCAAGTGGAAGAAAAGTTGCGTCTGGGGGAGCGGAGCTTCAGGAATTTGTTCTGCTTGTTGATGCGGATGCAGAATGACGAAATTGCCGGGATAAGCGCGACTCCCGAAAGAATGAAGGGGAGAAGAGTGTAGCTGATGCTCGAGTTGTCGTTGGGACTGTAGTCGAAGGTGAGTGCTGAAATTATGGTTATGCTCAGCGCCATCAAAATCAAGTGCATCGCGTTGATTTTAATAAGATTGCTCCCGTCCGTAATTTCCTTCATGAGGCCGATTTGGGCGGGATTGAAAATGGACAGGAATATACCATAAAGGAACAAGAGTGCAAAAGCGCCAAAGTCGAGTCTATCGCCAAAGAAGAACGCTATCAACAAAACGGAAATGGCCATGCCGATAGAGGTCCAACCCATGACCTTGCTCTTGGGGTAGCGTCCGGCAAAATAGCTTGCGACATGCATCATGATGATGCTTGGCGAGAACATGGCGAACTGAAGGAGTAGGCTCAGCCAAAAGAATCGTGTTCCTTCGGAATTGAATGTTATCCAGCGTTGAAAATGGATGAACAAGCCCAACTGTGTAAAAGAACTAAAAAATACCGCGATGTAATAGGGAATCTCGCCAGAGTGTAATGTGCGTTTCATAAAGTTTGTAACATTCAATTTGCCTTTAGCGAACGCGTCTCTAAAGACTTGAAATTGTCCTTTCGAAATAAAAAGTTACCAAAATGTTGGGGTAAATATAGTAATGATTAGTGGAGGCAAAAAAGGAGATGCCCGCGCGGAGGCGGGCATGACATGTTTGATTTATTGAAGAATAGATTGCTTCGCTTCGCTCGCAATGACGATTCTTCCTACTTCTAACTTCCTACTGTCTACTATTTATTTCTTGAATACTTTGTAGAAGCAGAATGCGCAGAGTCCCGTGATGGCGCCCCAGGCGCAAATCATGAAAACGAGCCCGCCAGTTGTAAATTCAGCGTCCATGGTTATGCCTCCTCTGCGTTGTCAGAATTTCCGATTTCCATTTTCTTGATGTCCTTGCTGCGGCCTTTTTCTGCCGGGCCGCCCTTGCGCCAGGCGTAGGCGATGGCGACGTTCAGAAGCACGAACAGTACGAACAAAAATCCGCGGAATGCCCACGTGAATCCGACTTGCGGGAACGTGTGTCCGAGGAATTCAACGGTAGCGTTCGGATCGACATTGCTGAGCGTGATGAACGGGAGACCGTCCGTTGCCGTGAACGAAATCAGAAGCACTATCAGGTAAATCGGGCAAACATACATGATGATGGGGCGCAAGAAGCGTGGGAGCTTGAGGAGTGAACCGTCGTTCATTGTCGCGAAGGCTTCGTTTTCGCCCGGTTCAAATTCCACTTCGGCAGGGAGATCGCCATTGGCTTGCGCTTCCTTTGCCTTGCGGCGCCCGAGTACAAAGCTGAAGAGGATTGCTTGTATCATGCCTACGAACACGATGAGGTACGTACCGCCCCAGAAGTCGAGTTCATCGACGGTGCCTGCGGCAAGCCCGAAGATGGCGGTGAGGCTACCGATAAACGTAATCGTGCTGACTGTCGTGACGGACTTTTTACGTGTAAACTTGAGGTCGTCTTCGCAGAAACTGATGAGCGGCTGGATAATCGAAATTGCGCTTGTGATGCCCGCGAAGAACAGCATGGCGAACCAAACTGTCTGGAGAAGGCCTCCGAGCGGGAGCGTTCCGAAAACGTACGGCATCGTCTGGAATCCAAGCCCGAACGTGCCGAGCTTCGCGCATTCCTCGATGTTCGCGCCTGCGATAAGCACTGCCATCGGGATTACAACCGTACCGCCGATAATCACTTCGGCAAATCCGTTCGTGGCGCTAGCCGTGAGCGAAGAAAGCACGAGGTCCTCTTTCGGCTTGAGGTAGCTCGCGTAGCAGAAGATGATGGCCATGCCAAGGCTCATGGTAAAGAATACCTGGCCTGCTGCCGCCATCCATACCTTGGGGCTTGCGAGTTCGGAGAGGTCCGGGTTCCACATGAACGCGAGACCTTTGCCGATGCCCGGGAGCGTGAGCACGCGCACCACCAGCACGAGGCCTAGAATCAAGAGAATCGGCATGCAAATCTTGTTCGCACGTTCAATGCCTTTGCGCACGCCGAACGAAAGCACCACCATGTTCGCCGCAAAAGTAATCAGGAAGAATATAATCGCTACCGGGAAGCCTCCGACGCAGGTTTTGAGCATGATGTAGTTGCCGAAGAATTCCTTCATCCTTTCGGGTCCTTGTGCAACAACGTCCATCAACGTGCCCGTCGCCGAATAGAACGCGAACGCCAAAATCCACGACTGGATGAATCCGTAGTAGAAAATGATGAAAATCGGCGGGAGTAGCCCTAGCGAGCCCAAGTACTTTGCCCATTTTTTCTTATGGAAAATCACATGGTATGTGCTTGGGGAGGTGCCGTAGTTGTGGTAACCGGCGTAACGGCCCAGCGTCCATTCAATCCACGCGAGTGGAATTCCGAGGAACACAAACGCGATGAGGTAGGGGATGATGAAAGCACCGCCGCCATTTGTAGCCGCTTGCACGGGGAATCGGAGAAAGTTGCCGAGCCCGACTGCCGAACCTGCGACAGCGAGAATGACTCCGAGTTTGGAACCCCAGTTTTCACGATTGTTTGCCATGTTCATTTTCCTAGAATTTGAGCGTCGCTCCGTGAGAATCAAGATAAATTTAATTATTTCTTGAAACGTGGCAACTTTGAAAAATGTTATGTGAGGGGAATAAAAAAACGCAGGCTCCGGGGAGTCTGCGCTAAATTGACTGGGTCCTTCGCAACCTTGCGGCTGCTCAGGATGACGACATTACTTGTTGTTCGCGCGGATGAGGTTGAGGGCCGAACCTGCCTTGAACCAAGCCCACTGCTGTTCGTTGTAGGTGTGGCTGAGGGCGATGTTATCGACGGAGCCATCCTTGTGGTGGGCAACGAGCGTGAACTCGGAACCCGGGGCGAACTTGGTGAGGCCAACGATGTCGAACACGTCCTGTTCCTGGATCTTGTCGTAGTCGGCGGCGTTCTTGAAGGTGAGGGCGAGCATGCCCTGCTTCTTGAGGTTCGTTTCGTGAATGCGGGCGAAGCTCTTCACGATCACGGCCTTCACACCGAGGAAGCGCGGTTCCATGGCAGCGTGTTCGCGGCTGGAGCCTTCACCATAGTTTTCGTCACCGATCACGATGGAGCCCGTGCCCTTGGCCTTGTAAATCTTGGCAAGTTCGGGGACTTCCTTGTATTCACCGCACTGGCAGAGGACCTTGTTCGTTTCGCCGTTGAAAGCGTTCACGGCGCCGATGAGCATGTTGTTCGAAATGTTTTCGAGGTGACCGCGGTAGTTGAGCCACGGACCGGCCATGGAAATGTGGTCGGTGGTGCACTTGCCCTTCGCCTTGATGAGGAGCGGGGCGCCGGCGATGTCCTTGCCGTCCCAGGCCGCGAACGGAGCGAGAGCTTGGAGGCGCTTGCTTTCCGGGTTGATGGAAATGGTAATCTTGGAACCGTCTTCGGCAGGAGCCTGGTAGCCGGCGTCCTTGACTTCGAAGCCCTTCGGCGGGAGTTCGCACTGTTCCGGCGGGTCGAGCTTCACGGCCTTACCTTCGTTGTTCACGAGGGTGTCGGTCATCGGGTTGAAGCGGATGTCGCCAGAGAGGGCGGCGATCACGGCCATGAGCGGGCTTGCCACGAAGGCGTGCGTGTTCGGGTTGCCGTCGGCGCGCTTGGCAAAGTTGCGGTTAAAGCTGTGAACAATCGTGTTGAGTTCCTTCTTGTCGGCACCGGCACGGTCCCAACGGCCAATGCAAGGGCCGCAGGCGTTCGTCATGATGGTGGCGCCGAACTGCTTGAACAAGTCGATGAGGCCGTCGCGTTCGGCGGTGTAGCGCACCTGTTCGGAACCCGGGTTGATGAGGAGCGGGCACTTCGGGCTGAGACCCTTAGCGAGGGCCTGCTTGATCATGTTCGCGGCCATGAAGAGGTCTTCGTAGCTGGAGTTCGTGCAGCTACCGATGAGGGCGGCGCTTACGACCGGAGTAGATTCCGGCTTGGTTTCGGTGGCCTTGAGGCTTTCGGCCATGTCGGTCACGGCGTAGGCGCGGTCCGGGCTGAACGGGCCGTTGAAGTGCGGCACGAGTTCGCTCAGGTTGATTTCCACGACGCGGTCAAAATACTTTTCCGGGTTGGCTTCGACTTCGGGGTCGGCCTTGAGGTGTTCTGCGATCTTGTTGGCGGCGGCGGCAACGTCGGCGCGGCCGGTGACCTTGAGGTAGCGGCTCATGGAATCGTCGTAGCTGAAGGTGGAGCAGGTGGCGCCCACTTCGGCACCCATGTTGGCAATCGTTGCCTTGCCGGTAGCGGAGAGGCTGCGTGCGCCTTCGCCGAAGTATTCGATAATGGCGTTGGTGCCACCCTTAACAGTGAGAATGCCTGCGAGCTTGAGGATGATGTCCTTGGCGGTTGCGAAGCCCTGGAGCTTGCCGGTGAGCTTCACGCCGATCATCTTCGGGTACTTGAGTTCCCACGGGAGGCCGACCATGGCGTCCACGGCGTCTGCACCGCCCACGCCAATCGCGAGCATGCCGAGGCCGCCAGCGTTCACGG
>JAFWRL010000192.1 GCA_017520105.1 Fibrobacter sp. | reverse complement strand
CTCCATCCGGACTTTGTGCTGTTTGGCGGCGATTTCTCGGACGTGGTGGATTCGACACTCTCCGCTTGGGAATACGATTTCTTGGTACAGAAGCTTGCGGCAACTGCCAAGATGGCGGCGATAGCCATTGACGGAAACCATGAGGGATTCCTCGAACACAAGGGCAGCAATTATAAAAAGTGGATGCAGGACAACGGCTTTGTCGTATTGGAAGATTCTACGGTCTGTACGCCGCTTGCGTGCTTTACCGGTCGTGTAGATTATAGTGTCGCCAAGATCCGCGATATCGAACGCAAACCGCTCTTTGACTTGCGCCCACCGACCGATGCTGCAAAAAGTCCGTGGTTGCTTTTAGACCATCAGCCGCGTGGTATTGAACCGGACCACCCTGGGCGTCGGCCTGATTTTGCCATGTCCGGCCACACGCATAACGGTCAATTTTTCCCTGGAACAGTCATTATCAATTGGGTCTGGCGCCTTGCTTATGGCCTTGGCGAACTCGATCAAGTCAAGTGGCTTGTCTCCAGCGGAGTCGATTCTTGGGGACCGCCTGTCCGTGTCGGTAGCGATACCGAGGTTTGGTTCCTCCGATTTGTGCCTATAGGGCTGTAATGACACTGAGTGTCAAAATACATTAACTATATTTTAGCGAACTATGACTCTTTGTTTAGAATCAGATCAGCTGGAAACAGTACAGAGAATACTTGGACTCCATTTTGAGGGCTTTCAGGTATGGGCTTACGGTACGCGTGTTACGGGCGTGGATTTGACCCCGGATACGGAACTGGAATTGGCAGTCATTTCGGATGCCCCCATTGCCCTTGACGATATGACTTCGATAGAAAAGGCTTTTGTGGAAAGTGGACTTCCCTTCCGCGTCGATGTGGTCGATTGGTCCAAGCTCCCCGAATCGCTCCAGAAACAAATCAAGAAAGAACATGCTGTCGTTCAGGAGGCTGCCGATAGCTTCCAATAAGATCGGCGAGGTTTTATTATGAATCGCTTGTTTCCCGTATTTTTAGTCGCTCTCCTCTCTACTGCGGTTTTTGCCCAGAGCGAGGTTGAACGCGTGAAGCCAATGGTCAAGGGTGGCCGTTGCTCCGAAGCGATTACATCGCTTCAAAAGGTTTATAGTTCTTCTTTCAGCAAACTCGATGGCGAAAAGGCCGCCGTGATGCTCACGGAATGCTATCTCCGCTCCAGCAAGAAGGACGCGGCATACGACGTGGCTTCCCGTTTTTTGGAATACCATGTGAAGTCCGCCTACCGTGAACGCATGGAAATTGCACGAGCAATCATCGATGTGGAGAAAGGTTCCGTTTTTGACGGTGTTGAAGCCATGCTCCGCGTGCTCTCTTATTCGACGAACCCGGCTGCAAGATCCCGTGCGAAAGATGTCGTCATCCAGACATTGGCAGCATCCCTCTTGAACGCCGACCAGCTTCAGGCCCTCTTGGAAAAGTATCCCGTCGATCGCGATGTCATGGGTTGGCTAGAACTCCAGATCGGACGTGAATGCCAGAATGCAAAGCGTTATCGCGCTGCAAGGTATTGGTACAAGATGGTTCTCAAGAGCAGTCCTTCCGAAAGTTTGCAGAGTACTGCAAAGAAGGGATTGAGCGCACTTGAAGGCTTGGGTGCCGGTCTTCCGACGGTTCTCGTCTTGGCCCCGCTTTCCGGTGATTATGCCGAATTTGGTGCCGCGGCGGTTCAGGGGGCACTTCTCGCTTATGAACAATCTGGACTTAAAGAAAAAATCAATATCCGTTTCCAGGACACGCATGCCGATGCGGCAATTGCAATCATGCGTACGCAGCGCGCTGTTAATCAAGATAGTGTCATCGCGATTATCGGCCCTATCATGAGTGCTCCGGCAACGGCCGTGGGTGCATGGCTTGGTGCTAACCTCCAGAGTGTGCCGATGCTTACCCCGACGGCGACTGACGGTGGCATTGCGAAACTCGGTCCGAACATTTTCCAAGTGAACATCACGATGGACATTCTTGCGCAAACTATCGCGGACTTTGCCATCAAGTGCTTGGACATTCGTGAATTTGGTGTGATGAGTCCGCTGGGTGATTTCGGTACGTCCATGTCGGAGAATTTTACCCGCGCTGTTGAACGCCGTGGTGGAGAAGTTTTCGCGTTCCGCAATTACGAAGAAGGCCGCCCGGACTACAAGACGGAATTCAATATCATGCGCGATGTTTATTTTACTCGTGAAAACCGTCGCCGCAACATTGCCAAGGGAGTGAGTGATCTCGGTTCATCGGGGATAAATCGCAAGGCTTACCTCTCCGATGCCGAAGCTGAATTTCCGGGTCTCTTCATCCCGGCGACAAACCCGGCAGATGCTGGCGCCATGGTAAGTCAGGCTGCGTTCCACAAGGTCACCGGTACTTATCTCGGAACATCCGGTTGGTACGGTCGTGAACTTTTGATTCAAGGAAAGCGTCTTGTAGATGGTTCGTATTTCAGTGTTCCGGATCTTGATATGAACAAAGGAAATGTCGGCTATACGACGTTCGTCAAGGATTTTACTGCACGCTGGGGAGTTGAACCTAGTGAAGATAAAGTAAGCGGACTCAGCTATGATGCTGCGAACATCATCTTCACAGCCTTTAACGCTGTTAGGGACTCGCAAGATGACATGACGCATTTCATCAATGTGACCAAGGACTTTAGGGGAATTTATGGTGACATCAAGTTCCGCCGTGGTGCAAATGCCAACACGAAAATCGTGACCGTGAACAAAGGCAAGTTCGAAGTCGTCAACGTTTGCGAAAGGCAAGACGCTGCTGCTAAAGAAGCCAAGTCCAAGAAAAAGAAATAAACTTTTTGCGATGAAAAACGCCCCGCGATGCGGGGCAATTTTTGTATAGAGAGTCTTCGTTCTAGTAAGACGAGTTCATTGAACTTTATCTTTATTTATTTTGTGCCGTTCAAGGATCCTATCTACTCAAAGAGCATAACTCAACTACAGAATTAAAGTTCTAAGTTTCGTATAGGATTCTACGAACTCTCCAGAATGCCAAATGAAAAAATCCCCGCTTTCGCGGGGATGACAAATCAGGGGTGAATTGCTTCGGGGCGGTTCGCCCCTCGCAATGACAAGGGAGCCTGCAGCAGGAACGCTTTGTAGTTTCATTGCTCAGAGGCACGAAGTGCCGCGCTCATACCTCAGAGCGCAGCGCCCTCATACCTACTAATACCTGTAGTGTTCCGCCTTGTACGGGCCTTCGACGGGCACGCCGATGTAGTCGGCCTGGGCCTTGGTGAGGGTCGTCAGGTGAACGCCGAGCTTTTCGAGGTGGAGGCGTGCGACCTTCTCATCGAGGATCTTTGGGAGCGTATAGACGACGCCTGCTTCGTACTTGATGCCGGCGACAGTTTGTTTGCTTTGGGCGTTGAGCCAGAGGTCGATCTGGGCGATGGTCTGGTTCGTGAAGCTTGCACTCATCACGAAGCTCGGGTGACCGGTAGCGCAGCCGAGGTTCAGCAGGCGGCCTTCGGCGAGCACGAGGATGCTGTGGCCGTCGGGGAAAATCCATTCGTCGTACTGCGGCTTG
>JAFWRL010000191.1 GCA_017520105.1 Fibrobacter sp. | reverse complement strand
ATTGAAGGCGAGGGAATGCTCAATGCTGTGGGAGAAAATCTTAATTCAGGTATTGGGGCTTACAATGTCGGAACGTTAGTTATAAACGGAGGTAAAATTAATGCAGCTGGTGGTGATGGAGGCGCTGGAATCGGTGGGTCGGTTCACAATATTGGTGGAGGTGTAATCACCATTAATGACGGCATTGTGAACGCGACAGGTGGCAATGATGCTGCTGGTATTGGTGGTGGTTACAATAATTGGGCTGGTGATTATGGTGTTTGTGGTTTGATTACCGTCAATGGGGGAAAGGTAACTGCAAATGCGGGTGAATATGCGCCGTCTGGTATTGGTCCTGGTGCGCCGTCTGGTATTGGTCCTGGAGATAACGGGATAACAAGTGGCTCTGTTATTCTTGGCTGGACGAATGAAGATGACTTTATTTACGCAAGCAACTTTAACAACATATCTAGTCTTACTTTTGCGGAAAACAAGCAATTCTACTACACTGAAAACGGTGTAAACAAAGTTGCTTCGATAGATGATATCGCTAGCAAGGAACTTCATCCGTACTTTGGAGATCATAACCTTGAAAACGCTTCTATTAGCGGTATCGAACTGTCTTATGCTTACACAGGCAAAGCAATTAGCCCTGCGTATCAAATTGTGGATTTCAAGGGCCTAGAAATATCCAAAGCGAATTATGTTGTCTCGATTATGAAGGACGGCGTAGAATCTCAGGCAGTCAACATTGGCGAATACACAATGGTGTTTACGGGCAAGGGAGAATATAGAGGAACGAAGGAAGTGAATTTCTCCATTGTGCCCAAAGTTATTCTCGCATCGGGAGCCATCCAAGTTTTCGAAGACGAAAACGGCAAGCGTGCCGAAATTGCCGGGGAATACGATGGAGCGGAGGCGGTGAACATCACGGAAGACATTAAGAATGTCGCCGTTACGTTTAACCGTGAGTTTACGCCCAACAGCGGTTACGCAACCATCATGTTCCCGTTCGATGTCAAGGCGTCGAGTCTAACAGGCGTGAGGTCGGTTATTGAATTCGATGGCGTTAAAACTGATAAAAACGACAATAAAACGGTGGGTATGAGATACGTCTGGTGCAACGCAACATTAGGCGAGCAAGAGGAGTTGAATAAACACCCAAATTGCAACGGGTACTCGGGCGAACTCAAGGCTTACACGCCGTACATGATTGAGATGGATTCGCCTACGCTCGGAATCAAAGACGCCGTAACGTTCAAGTCGAATTCTGGTAAAATCGTGGGCGATGCTCCTGTAGGCAACTGGGTGTTCCGCGGCACACTCCAGAAAAAAGTATGGCCAAAGGGAACTGGTATTATCAATGAAGGTCGCCTTTGGGCTTTTGCCGCCGCAGAGCGCAGCGGGGCTAAAATCGGCGAGTTTGTGCAGTTTGGAGGCAATAACTGGGCGAATCCGTTCCGTGCGTACTTGGTGGAATGCAAGAAAACAGACAATGGCTTGGATTGCAAGGACGATTCCGAGACTCAGCCGAAACCTTCGCTTGTCTCCAGATATCGCTTTGCGGATGCGCTTGCTCCGACGAATTCTGCTGAGAAGCTGGCAGGTACTGCCGCGACGGATCAGCCGCTTGTGTTGAAGCAAGCTGCGGCTAGCGAAACAGCTTCGCTCAATAGCATGGACATTGTCATCGTGTATGGCGACAAGGATAGCGATAAGGAGCGCCCGACCGTCATTGGACGCTTTAATCCCTCCACCGGCGAAATCCGCATGTTGCCGCGTACCAAGCAAACCTACGACCTCAAGGGGCGCAAGGTGGGCAATGGCAAGAAAGCCAAGGGCGCGTATTATAATAGACGATAGACGAAAGACGAAAGACGAAAGACGAGAGAGGCGGCTTCGCCGCCTAACTGTCACCCCGGACTTGTTCCGGGGTCTGTTTTGTATTTGTGATAAGTGCCGTGTAAGGAGATCCCGGCACAGTGGCCGGGATGACATTCCCCCTCGCGTATTCCCATACCCCAAAGCACCCATAAGGGTGCGTGCCCATACCCCATACCTTTACTGGATCCCGTCACTACGCTCCAGGATGACGGCTGCGAGGACGGGGACGAGGATGACTCGATGGGTGTCGTTTCTGCGAATGAAAATGTAAAATTTTGTAAAATTTCTAATTGTAAAAATCTTTTTACCTTTTACGAAGATCCATGTGGATAAAAAATCTCGCTATTGTTGAAAATGTTGATAAAATGTTAAAAAGGTGGTTTTATAGTTGAAATAAAATATTGAACCTTTAAAATTGAGCGAAAAAAGCCATTTACAATCAACGAATTACGTGCGATTTTAGTCGCCGAAAAACGACGAAAAAATTGTGGATAAGTCCAAAAATCCGCATTTTTGGCGAAATTTCGAAAGAAAAATACTTGCAAATTACCTAGAAATTATTAAATTTGTGTTCCAATTTCGCAGAGTACCGCTTCCTATGCTCTGTGAAAATACGGAGAATCAAGTATTCTCTTGAACTAGAAGCGATAAACCTTCTGCTGAAGAAGAGGAAAAAATGGCAAAAGAACATTTTGACAGAAGCAAGCCGCACTGCAACATCGGCACGATCGGTCACGTTGACCACGGTAAAACCACTCTGACTGCTGCAATCTGCACGACCCTCGCTGCTAAGGGTCTCGCCGCAGCAAAGCGTTTCGACGAAATCGACAACGCTCCGGAAGAAAAGGCTCGTGGTATCACGATCAACACTTCTCACGTCGAATACACCACTGCAAACCGTCACTACGCACACGTTGACTGCCCGGGGCATGCTGACTATGTGAAGAACATGGTGACCGGTGCTGCTCAGATGGACGGCGCTATCCTCGTCGTTGCTGCTACTGACGGCCCGATGCCGCAGACTCGCGAACACATCCTTCTCGCTCACCAGGTTGGCGTGCCGAAGATCGTCGTGTTCATGAACAAGTGCGACATGGTTGATGACGCTGAAATTCTCGACCTCGTCGAAATGGAAGTCCGCGAACTTCTCTCCAAGTATGACTTTGACGGTGACAACACCCCGATTATCCGCGGTTCCGCACTCAAGGCCCTCGAAGGCGATCCGGAATACCAGGACAAGGTCATGGAACTCATGGACGCTTGCGACTCTTACATCCCGCTCCCGCAGCGCGATACCGACAAGCCGTTCCTCATGCCGATCGAAGACGTGTTCACGATCACTGGCCGCGGCACTGTCGCTACAGGCCGTATCGAACGCGGTGTTGTTCGCTTGAACGACAAGGTCGAACGCATCGGTCTCGGTGAAACCACCGAATACGTCATCACGGGCGTGGAAATGTTCCGCAAGCT
>JAFWRL010000190.1 GCA_017520105.1 Fibrobacter sp. | reverse complement strand
TGGTAGTGGCCGTTTCCATGCAGTGGATGTAATGGATGTGCGCCTGTTTCCGCTCAAACTTGTTGCTCTTAGTGCTGCCGGGGTTGGTTTTGCTACCGGGGCTGTGCTCGGCGGAACCGTAGGCTTTTTCAAATGGATGGTAAACGGATTCGAAAAGGATCACGTCTCTGATTACGGGTCGTTGCCCGAGTCTGTTATGCCGCCTAAAGAAACGGACGACTAGTTTGTTATTTCGTGAGATGCCGCTGAAGTCGTTTTTTACGCTGTCACTCCGGCCTTTTTTACTGTCAACCCGGCCTCAGCACCGGAGTCGGTTGTTTCCGGGGCCAGTTGTTACTGTTTTTTGAAAATTATGTTACATTTAATTCTAGAACATACGCGGCACCGGGGGATTGGATTTATCTTTATTTCCTTTGCTTAATAATGTAAGGAAAAAGAAAAAATGAAAAGGTTTATATCGATCATCGTTTTAATCTCGCTTGCCATTTTGGGATGCGATGATGGAGACAATCTTTATGATAACGAAATCGTTGTTAGTGAAGATTGCACAATTGGAGACCGAGTTGGAGTTGAATTTGATTCGGACTCTGTTCGTTGTGGTATAAATGGGTATATATATTTTGGGATTGATCGAATAGATAAAAATAGTTTTTCGCCATTTGCTTCTTATGTGTTCTCGGATAGCGGTGCAAAAAACACAAAGGATTCTGTATGGATGTTGGAAACTGATCCTGACAGATATGCCTTATGCGAAAAAATGGAATTATTCAACAAACAATTGCATGGATTTTTTTGCTTAAAGACTTTTGATGATTCAACTACTAGAGAAATTGTAAATTATTATGATGTCCCAGGACAAAATGATAAACATGGGTATTATTTTATTTATAGTAAATATGGCTCGTATAAAGCATTCTGTAATGTTGCCTCAAAGGATTGCGAATTGCTTTATTCGTGTGTTGTCCAGTACGATGGAACGTATAACTTCTCCAAGGTTCCAAATGTTGACAATGTGAAAAGAAAAAACATTGGATGTGTTTTTTAAGTCACCTTGCCAAGTGCAACTTGCGGAGAACTTTTCCTAAGAGTTCGTTGAGGATGTCCTTGGCGTCTTTGCTGCCGAGGTAGCGCTGGACGATAAGTGTTAGCGTGAAGAGGGCGATTCCTGCGGCGCAAGCATAGACGACGAGCGTTACAAAGCCTGTGTTGCGGACAAAATCACCCGAAATGTGGTCAAGGCCGACCGCGGCTGCAATCATGATGCCGAATGCGACGAGGGCGCGGAACATGTTCAACAGGGCGTCTTTCATGCCGTCGGTGCCGTTCTTTTTAGCCCACATGAATATCATCGAAATCACTTGCAGAATGGCGCCTGTGGCACCGATGATGGGGACGCTTTTAATGCCGAGTCCCACTTCGGGTTCGCCGAGTAGAATGTAGGCGGGGATGGTTGCCGCAAAAATACCGGTGTTCAAAAGTGTGGGGACCCACATGCGTTCGCAAGCGTAAAAGCTGCGGACGAGTACGGCTTGCAGGCAAAGGCCGAGGCTTACGGGCAAGTACCAGCGGAGGATTTCAGAGATGGCTTCGGTTGTTTCGCGATGGAATGCGCCACGTTCAAAGAGAATGCGCACGGCGGGGAAGCTCAAAGCCCAGACGGCGACGACTGCCGGAATCAAGATGCAGAACATGCGCGAGAGGCTCTTCCAGATTTTGCGGTTGAGTTGCGGGAAGTCGCCTTCCTTGACGAGACGCGCCATGTCGGGGTAGCTCGTGACGCTGACGGAAAATCCGAAGACTGCGACGAGCGTGTACATGACGCGGTAGGCGTAGTTGAGGCTCGAAATGCCGCTTGTGCCGAAGTTCGCGCCAAAGCTACGGATGATAAATTCGAGGCCGAACATGGAACCGACTCCAAGCGACATCGGGAGCATCATCTTGAAATAGCGGATGATGTCGGGGTGCTTGGGCTCAACGATAAATTCATAATGGACGCCGCCGCGCTTGGCGCCAAAAATCTGGAGGGCGAAAAATCCGATGAATGCTCCGACGGGTACGCCCCAGGCAAATCCAGCGAGGCCGTAATCGTTGCCCGTATAATTGCTAAGTGCGAGTCCTGCCGCTCCGCCACCGACAATGGCGATGTTGTAGATGAGGCCTGTGAGAGAGGGAATCAAAAATTGTTTGCGTGTGTGCTGGACTGCAACGAGGATGCTACCGACAAAGATGAAAATCTGCCCAGGCAAAATGATACGGCCGTAGTAAGTCGCGCGTTCCAAAAGCTCGGGCGTTACGCCATCGACAGTCAAGAGCGAGATGAGTTCTTTCATCCAGATGAACGCGGGAATCACGAGAATGAGGAGAATGAGCCCGAACGTGTTCAGTACGTTGCTGAAGAACTTCCAGCCGTTTTTCTCGTCGCCCGCGACCTTGTACCCCGTAAAAATCGGGATGAAGATAATCGACAAAAATCCGGTGCTGACCACGTGATTCAGGATGTCCGGAATCATGAAAGCGAGGTCGAGAGCGTTTTTTTCGAGCGACACGCCGGCGGCGTGGGCGAGGAGCATTTCACGGAAAATTCCAAGCACTCGGCTCAGAAGCATCGAAACGGCGACAATAATAGCGGCTTTATTCATTGATAGTGTAAAATATAGAATGCTTGAAGATTATTTGCGCCTATCGTGTAAACTTTTTGTATATTTCCCATTATGAAAAAGATTATTATACTCATTTCCTTCCTCGTTCTTGCGGCATTTGCCCAGAGCGAATCTACTTCTGCCCCGGAGAGAACTCTCCAGCGTCCTGTCTATAGTTTCCAAACGGCCGCTTTCGGTCTTGGCTTTTGGAGCAACTGGGAAGATAAGGAGAAAAATCCGGACAAAGACCACGTTACGGCATTTCCGCTTATCCGTTACGGCCATATTTGGGAAATGACGACTCATGGTGCAATCACGACGATAAGCACTTGGAACTTCAAGTTTGGCGATGATTGGGAAGTTCATGGCAACATGCTTTTGGGTGGTCGCTATTCGTTCCTTGACGAAATGGTTTCGCCGTTTGTCGGTGCGGGCATCGGTCTCGGTATGCAGCTGGATTCCCATTTTGACGATTGGGATTTCGGCGAACGTTGGGCTTTGGGCATGAGCTTCGGTGGTGAAGTGGGTGCAAGCATTTTCCACAATTCTTCTGTTCAGTTGGAAGTGGGCTTTGGCTTTGACATTGTCGCTTCTGGCGTGGATTTCAAGAAGAGCTTCAGCAGCTTCAACCTGTTCTTCGGAATTAACTATTAATTTAGCGAACAAGAACGTCCGCGTGGATTTCCCGCGGTTTTACGTTGTCAAGCCCGCGAAAGCGGGCTTCTCCTTTTTTTATGGAAAGGAGATTCCCGATTAAAAGCCGCCAAGGCGAATGCTGCGAAAATGCTTGCATTTTCATAGCTGAGCCAAAGAGCTTTGTACTTGTACAAATCGGGAATGACATTTACACGGCCACTTTGAATTCGTTCAGCGGAGAGCGGCGGCGGATTTTGCCTTGCTGTTGCAAACGCTCGACGAGGATTCCCGGGCGCACGTGGAATAGCCCTGAAAAGTGCTGGATGCAACGCGGTTCGTTAAAGCGGCCGCAGCAGATGAGCTCGCACTCTTCGGCCTCGGAAAGGAGCATGTCTTGTGCGAACTTGTCGGCTTCGAGTTCGAGGATGCTTTGGGCGGTTGCTGCGTTGTCCTGTGCAGGTGCGTTGTTCTGCGGCGAGGCTTGCGCGAATGCGCCTAGCTGCAGGCAGGTCGTGCGCAGCGGATGGTAAAGAATGTGCGCGATGGCGTGGCACAATGCTCCCAGAAATTTGGAATCGTCCATTTTTGTGGTCGGGAATTGGATTACGGGCTGTGTGCCGACCCAGTAAAATGCACATGTCGGGATGGGTGCTGTGAGGAACGGTTCCACTTCGATAAATTCGATACCGCAGTTTTTAAGCTCTTCGCGGGCCTGTTTGCGGATATTTTGTCCGTGGATGAACACGTTTGTCCGTAAGAATTTCAAGACAGAAAAAATGGCTTTGTGGTCGGGCGCAAAATCGCTTGTTCTGCGTTTGACGCGGAGTTCTCCCAAGCGGATCCAAGCGGCGATTGTCTGCGGGTTTGTGGATTGCAATGTTGCGCCGTAGTATTTTTCGAAACCGGTGATGCTCCCGATTTGCATGAACTTGAAAACGGCGCGTACAAGGCTTGCGTCTTTCACATTTGCGGGAATATAACCCATGTTTTGTAATGCGCGGATAGGGAACTTGCGAACCCACGGCAAAAGTTTTTCGAGTTCTTTGTTCCTTTCGGCAGTTGATGTGTCGGGACTTGATATTCCGAAGGCTAGCTCAAAATAGGGTTGAATATCTGCGGAAGAAGATTTCAAAAAGCTATTGCGGGAACAACCAAGACGACGCTGAAGTTCGTCTTGCGTCATGTGTTCCCTTTTTTGAATCTGCTTAATGGATTCTTTCAAGCTCATGGCTATAAAATAAATAATTAACGCGTCAAGTGACAAATTTTTTTCAAAACAATTTTTAGAGGTTTCCCTTTAGCAATTCTTCGGGGACGCATTCGGCCATGGCTTCGTAGGCTTTGGCGCTAGGGTGCAGATGGTCGCCTGAATCGAAGTTGTTTGCGAAACGCTTGGGGTCGTCGTGGCCGCGGACAGCTTTGTCGAAATCGACGCAACCGTCAAAGTCGGGGGCGGTTCGCAGCCATTCGTTGAATGCCGTACGGATGATGTCGCGGTTCTCGTTGTAGGTGCGCCAACCGTAAATCGGGAGGAGCGTGCCGCTGTATATCTTGAGGCCGAGCTTGCGCGCATGCGAGACGTAGAATGAGCGGACGCCATTGATGAGGTCGTTTGCGGTGGGCATGTCGCTCCAGGGGCGGAATTTGTTGACTTCGACGCCGACCGGATGGATGATGTCGTTGATGCCGTGCTGAATGATAACTGCGCGGGCTCCGGCCACGTTCATTTCGATGGGGAATCGCGTGGCGCCCTTGAGGCCGTATGCCGCGTAGGTGATGCAGCTGTATTCGCGCAAGATGCGTGTACCGCTTACGGCGCGGCGGATAATCGAAACGTTGTTGAAACCCTCGCGGGCGCAGCGGAGCGTGAGGTAATCGGGCCAGTCCTGCGCCGTGATGGAATCGCCAAAGCACACCAGCGCAAAGTTTTTCTCTTCGGTGAAAATGTCGATGGTGTTGAGAAAATAAATCCAGTTCGTTTTGCGCGTGAGGTCGTCGGGAAGCATGGCGCTTTTCGCAAAGTTACCGTAGCTGTACTTGCCACCGGAAAGCGGGCCCGTGATGGCCGTGCCGGCGTTCATTTGTGTGAAATCAGCGAAGTAAAGGCTCACATCTAAAGTTTCGCCTGCGGTTACATCGAATGGAATTTCATCGCTCAGGATTTCTTCGCCCGCGGGAATGCTTGCAGATGGCTTGCCGCCGAAAGTGATTGCGCTCGGCACGTAATTTGCGGATTGCGCGGAGGCTGTGAGGGAATGCGCAACATACGCTTCGCTAATTTGTACGGATTCTGTTCCCGTAAGGTTCGAGAAATGGAAGCGTAATTTGTTCCCTGAAAAGCAAACGCGAATCGGATAGCGTAGCGTTAAATCCTTGGCGTATGTGGCTTCTTTGCGGTCTGTGATGGAGGTCGCGTTACCCCAGCAGGCCACCCATTTCGAAAACGTTTTTGGCATGCGTAAAAAATAGTTTTTTTGCAGAATTCTATTTACTATATTAACCCTCATAAAGCGAAATAGCTTTATTTGCAATAAATATTATTTGCGATAGAAAGGAGGATCACATGAAATTTTCCCTAGTTGCTGCCGTAGCGGCTTTTGCAACTTTAATGACTTCTTGCGGAAATGATAGTTCTACAGGTGCCACCGACACACAAGTAGAAAGCAAGGTCTTCACGGGCGAGCCTGTCACGTTTTCAAAACCGGGCACTTATTCCGTAAACAAGAAAAAGCAACTGCTTGTCTTGACTAAAGACGTGGCCAAGCAAGATGTATGCATTTTTGAAAACGGCAAGTATTCTTGGGAACCGTCGAAAAAGGTTGTTGAGCCCGACACTTTCAAATACGAATTCTTTGGTGATACGTTAGCATTCTTTGAAGTTGTGGGTGGTGAAACGAGTGAATATGGAATCATGTATGTCGGAGGCCAGAGAGGTGAGCTCGAAGGAACGTGGGTATATACGGATTGCGAATACACAACCTATAGAAAAGAAACAAAATGTTATGATAGCGGATTCAAAAAATACGCTCTAGAATTCTCCAATGGAGAATACGCCCAAAAGATTGATTATTACTTTGACGATTACCTCAAGGATTCCGAAAAGACGAGCTTTGTAGATAACTTTATAAATCAGATCTATGAAGCTATGGTCGGTTGGTATCCTGGCATAAGTTTTCCCGGTATTTTTTATTCCCATGGTACCGACGAAAATGAATATACGATTAAAAGATACGGTATCAAGGTTCTTGAAAGTTTGGATTCAAGCCAGACTTTTACCGTCCGTAAAAAGACTTACACTTTCAAGGTCAATCAGGCGGAACAGAGTCTTGGTGCAACAGGCGAAATATTGATGGAAGTCAATGTTGAAGTGACCGATGGCAAGACAACTTGCGTTGGTGATTATCATTTAAGGGAAGTGGGGAAGGACCAGTGCAGCGCCAAATACGAAGATGACTATATGACCGATTATGATTTTGCTGATGGAGGTCATATGTTTAAGGATAGGACTCTTTACCTGCTTGATAATATCGATGAATTTGATAAGTGTCTTATGGGAATCGCAGAAGACTTGCCTGAACGTGATCCAGATTACGGTCATGAGAAAGATTCCGAAAAGAAACAGAAATAAAAATTTCAATAAAGGTCCTCGGCTCAGATTGCGACTGAGGACTTTTTTTTGTAAAAAACATTTAGCCACATTTTGCGAAAAAATATTGGTCTTTCGAAATCGAATGTGCTAGTTTGAAAGAGACACAAGGAGGACATCATGAAAAACAAATTGTTCATTCTGATTGCTGTGATTGCGGTGGTTGGCGTCTTGCTGTGTGTTGTTTTATGCGGCGGCGGAGACCATGAAAAACCCGCAGATGGTAAAGCTACTGGCGTCGATGAACCGGATAGCCGCACTGAAGTCGCGGGCGGTAGCGACAAAATCGAAACCGTAGAAACTGGAGAACCGTCTGCGGTGTACATGATGGCGGATGCTCCGGAAGTTTCAGATGTGTCTTCGGAACCCTCGGCTGTGTATTCGAAAAGTGTAGATAAAGTAATGAAAAGCGTGGCCGGGCTCGAAACCTCCGGAAAAGCGGTTCTTGGTGGAAGGCGAGGGCTTGCCAAAAGAAAAAGTTTTGCGGCGGCGCGAGGGGACAAGGAAATGGTTGCAATCGGGCCGAAGCCTCCGATTATAGCTCCAGATCGTCGTGAGCATGACGATGGTTTGAATAACCGTAAATCAGGGCTGCTCACGGCTGGCGAATGGAACGATTTGGATAATTGGAAGTTTTGGACAGATATCCTCAGCGAAAATAATTATAGCGGAAAGGCGGATTACTGGAAGTTCTTCCCGAAAAATCTCGTGGCTGTAAGAGTGGTTGATGGAAACAGTGCTGGCTTTGCCAATGCTTCTGTGGAACTGTTTAACGGCGATTCTTTGGAGTTTGCGACTAAGACCGACAATGCCGGGTATGCCTATTGTTGGATAAGTTTGTTTAGCGATGCCGCTAATAATTTAAACGCCAATAGTTTCTCGTTGAAAATCAATGGCAAACGATTCAAGGGGCCGTTCAAACTCACTACCCCAAAAGACGAAAAACTCAATGTCAACGTCATTTTCACAAAGGAGTTCAAACATCCTAAAGCCAAGGCCGATGTCGCATTCATTGTCGATGCTACAGGTTCGATGAAGGACGAGATTAATTTCCTCAAATCCGATCTTGGCAAGATTATTGAGCACGCCAGCGCAGAAAGTAAAGTATCGTTGCGTACGGCAGCATTGTTTTACCGTGACGTAGGAGATGTTTATATCACGCGGCACGACAACTTCACCAATGACGTGTCCAAGACGCAAGCGTTTATCGCCAAGCAGGACGCCGACGGTGGCGGCGATTACCCTGAAGCGGTACATACGGCGCTCGAAGCCTCGATGCAGAATCTATCGTGGGATGAAACGGCGCGTTCTCGTATCGCGTTCCTTATTTTGGATGCGCCTGCCCACTACGAAGAAGGAATTATCAAAAGTCTTCAGAAGACCATTCTGCTCTTCGCTCAAAAAGGCATCAAGATCATTCCGGTCGCAGCGAGTGGCGCGGACAAGGATACTGAATTTATGCTGAGATTCTTTGACCTTGCGACAGGCGGCACATACGTGTTCCTTACCGACGATAGCGGCATAGGCAATTCCCATATCAAGGCGTCTGTCGGCGATCACAAGGTTGAAAGTCTCGCTGATATAATGATACGACTCATCAAGAAATACGTAAAATAAGGAGGTAGAAACAGAAAAATAAAAGATAAATTAATATCGGATAAAAATAGAAATTAACAATTTTTCATGCCCGCTTTTTCCGGACTTTGTGCCGGGGCGGGCATCTTTTGCTATCTTGATATTATGAATATGGAGGGCGAGTGCCATGAAAATTGAAGACTATATCATTTCCGTTCCAGATTTTCCAAAGCCAGGAATCCTTTTTCGTGATGTAACCGGAGTGCTGGGGAACCCAGATGCGTTGAAACTGACACTGGAAAGCCTTTACAAGATTCTTGATAACGTAGAATTTGATGCAGTCGCAGGACTTGAAGCTCGTGGATTCTTGTTCGGGGTCTCTGTTGCGGATCATTTTCATAAGCCGTTTGTGCCCGTGCGCAAAAAAGGGAAACTCCCACGAGAAACTGTGGGCGTATCGTACGATTTGGAATATGGGACCGCCTGCATAGAAATTCACAAGGATGCGATTAAGCCTGGCGAGCGAGTGGTTCTTGTTGATGATTTGCTTGCGACTGGTGGAACCGCCCGTGCGGCAATTCAGTTGTTCGAAAAACTGGGCGGCAAGGTAACGTGTTGCGCTTTTGTGATAGAACTATTTGACCTCAAGGGGCGCGATGCGCTTTTGGGTTACCGCGTGGAATCTTTGACGAAATTTCCGGGACATTGATATTTTATAAGAAATTGCTAGCTTTGGGGCAGGTTTTTACGGGAGGTTGATGAGATGACTGAAAAAGCCTTTGCGAAAAATGATGTTTCGGAATGCGTCGCGGATGGTTGTGAAGGGAATGCCGGTGACAAGAATACCGCAGCGACCTCTGCCCGCATCAAGAGAATGCGCGGCTGGCTCGGCGTGAAAAGTACATCGTCGTTGGGCGGCTATGATGACAATGGCGGTGGCGTTGCCTATGGTGATGGGCATTCCGGCTGGAACCGGTAATAAAAATTCCCGCGCTGATTAGTTTTTGAAAATTGGCAGGAAAACGTTTTTTTTGCTTGGTTTTTGTAATGGCTTGCTTTATATTTAGCATAAAGTCCTATGAGTAAATTTGCTTGTAACGAAAACGGATTGAGCAAAAAGAATCGGCTCCTCTTTGCCCTTGCGGTTGTGGTGTCGCTTTGCTTTGGCTATGGCCACTGCTGGGAGCAGGACCTGATGCTTAACGTCAACGTGCGCGATGACTATCTTGTTGTCGGCGCCCTTGGCTGGTTTCCTAACCCGAATGTGTATTATAAGGTTCTCGATTATCCGTACACGCATCGCTATGCCGTAATCGAGAAGGACTTCGAGGAGGATCCGGGGCGTGTCCTTTGGGCGGTCCATTATCCATTCCCCCGTTATCTGTATTCGGCCATGGTTGCGATGCCGGATAGCGTCTATGTTGACGGCAAGGGTAATTTTCTCAGCATGGAGGGGGAGGGCGACTTGGGCATGGAGCCGCCGAAGGATTTGAAATTGCCTGCCGAAGGGGATTCGCTTGCCACGCTTTCACCAAATTCTATGCGTAGGGTATGGCGGGGAGATGCGGTTATCGCTCCGCTTTCTGCGTTTGATGTTATTGTCAGGACCTTGATTCTTTATCGCGGGTGGTATGCTGACAGGTGGGACGTTGACAGAATTTATTTATGCTTTGAAGGCAGTTTCTTTAGGCAGAACAAGTTTCATGAGTTGCACCCTCTGATAATTGCGTTGAAAGAAATTGGTTTCAAGTATGTCGTGGTCGTGGTCTTTGAACCAGATGAAGCTTTTCGCATTAGTGCAATGGAATGGGCCCATCAGGAAATTTACCGGTTGTCCGGTTTAGAGCGTCCAAAGACTAATCCTAGCGATGATTTGAGGCGGGTTGAAACGCACCCTGGTATAATGGAGGAGACTGTCAGGGAGGAAATTTCGAAAAAAATCGGCGATAAGCTTTATATGGAGTTGGCTAGCAAGTTGAAGGACTATAAAGCTAAAACTTCTGGCTGGGTCAAGTTTCTGGGGGCTAACGATATCAAGGTGCGCGGCTCCCGTTCCGCCAAAGATGTCCTGGAAATCATGGACCAGCGAGAGCCGGGATTGCGTCATGTTTACAATAAGTTTTTGAAGAAGAAACCTGGATTCGAAGGCCGCGTTGTCCTGAGACTTGAGATTGCCTCGAGTGGTGAAGTTCTCCATACAGCCGTCGCATATTCCTCGACCGGCTACGAGGCGTTCGATAATGCGGTCAGGGACTATGTTGGTCGGATGACTTTTGGCGAGGTGGAGTCCGGGAACGCGAAGGTGACGATTCCGCTTACGTTTGGATTTTCCATTCTATAGAAAAAAAATCCCCACGCAGTTTGAATTGCACGGGGAAAAATTAGGGCGAAGAAATGGCGTTTTGTCGATTCTTCGCCCTAAAATGTATATAAACATTTTCGATTCAGCGAACGCATGAAAAAAATCCCTCGGCAATGCCGGGGAATTTTTGTTTAAAGGCGATCCCGGCACGGGGGCCGGGATGACACGCGGGTGGCGATGGTCGCGGCGTTTGTTGTCCGCGACGCCGTCTATTAATACCTGTAATGATCCGCCTTGTACGGGCCTTCCACGGGCACGCCGATGTAGTCGGCCTGGGCCTTGGTGAGGGTCGTCAGGTGGACGCCAAGTTTTTCGAGGTGCAGGCGTGCGACCTTTTCGTCGAGGATTTTCGGGAGCGTATAGACGACGCCGCTTTCGTACTTGATGCCGGCGACAGTCTGCTTGCCCTGTGCGTTGAGCCAGAGGTCAATCTGCGCGATGGTCTGGTTCGTGAAGCTTGCACTCATCACGAAGCTCGGGTGACCGGTAGCGCAGCCGAGGTTCAGCAGGCGGCCTTCGGCGAGCACGAGGATGCTGTGGCCGTCGGGGAAAATCCATTCGTCGTACTGCGGCTTG
>JAFWRL010000189.1 GCA_017520105.1 Fibrobacter sp. | reverse complement strand
GGCGTCGCGGTACTTGTGCAGGCCTAGCATCACGCGGCGGGCAATCGGTTGCGCGATCAAGATTTCTACCGCGAGCGAAATGGCAAAGTTGCGAGGCCACTTGTAAAAGAAATTCACCAGCGGCTCCATTGTAATTTCGCGGTTTCCGACCCAGGTACCTACAATCGTCAAGATGATGGACATCAGGAAAACCGTGCACATGATGTTGAGTGTAATCACGGCGTGGAAGCTGTCGCCTTTCTGCGTGAGCTTTGAAGTCAGGAACGCCGCAGGCTTATATGTGACAAGCACCGTCGCGATGACGCACGGCCAGAGTATCGGCATAATCGGGAATACGTGCGCCCAGCTTTCCATGCTAAAGCCCATCTCGAAACAGGTGATGAGCGGCGCGATGATGTTCATCGAGATAATCGAAAGCGTCACGAGAAAAAGGGTGAATTCGCGTTTGCCGCGCGGGAGTTTCATGTAAAAGTCCATTTTAACCTCTTTTGTTGCGGGCCCTGCGCAATAAAAAAGGCGCAAAACCCTGATGTTTGAGTTTCACGCTGAACCATTATACGCAATGAAATTTCGTGCCCATAAATAAAAATATTTTTTGCCTTTGTCAAGAACTTGCCAACAGAAAAATTTTTTCCTAAATTCGCTTGCGAAATCAACGTGTAGCGGTCCCGCATAAGTCCAGTTGTAAGACTTTGCGGGCTTTTTTTATGGCGATTCCGTGCGGTTTCGCCAAGAGGAATTTATGGGCGGAAAACAGAAATTCACTTTCCTTATGCTGTTGCTTGGGCTGCTTTCGGCATTTGGCCCCTTCGTGACAGACCTTTACTTGCCGGCCCTCCCGAGCCTTGCCGATTACTTTGCGGCAAGCCCCTCGATGGCACAGCTGAGCCTCACCATGAGCATGCTCGGACTTTCGGTGGGGCAACTCTTTGTAGGCCCACTGAGCGACAAGTACGGCCGCAAAAAGTTGCTGCTAGTTTGTCTGTTGCTTTTTGTTTGTGGGACTGTCGCCTGCATTGTCGCACCGAACATCGTAACCTTCAACGTATTTCGTTTGTTGCAGGGCATGGCGGCGTCCGGCGGAATCGTGATAGCACGTTCCATTTCGGCGGATTCCTACCGTGGTTCCGTCCTCACCAAGTTCCTTGCCATGGTGAGCGCTGTGAACGGAGTCGCTCCGATTATAGCCCCGGTGCTAGGCGGATTCTTGCTGAATTTCATGAGCTGGAAGGGAACTTTTGCGGTGTTGCTTCTGTACGGCGCATTGCTGCTCTTTATGTCAGGGAAATTCCAGGAATCGCTCCCGGTAAAACGCCGCAGCAAAAAATCTGTCTTTGCAAGTTTTAGCTTGTATGCAAAAGTATTCAAGAACCGTGCTTACGTATCGTATTTCTTGGTATGCACATTCCCAATGATTATCTTGTTCGGGTATATCGCGTCTTCGCCGTTTATCTACCAAAAAATCTACGGCCTTTCGCCTGTCGGCTTTAGTCTGTGCTTTGCGCTGAACGCCGTTTTCACGGCCATCGGTTGCGCGTTGTCGGGTAAAGTCGGCAACGAATTCAAGGCCCTGAAAATTGCGGGTACGGGAATGTTCGTTTTCGCAATTGCTGTTGCTGTCGCCCTCATGACGCACGCTTTACTCCCGCTTCTGCAGGTCGCCTTCATGGGGCTTACGTTCATGTTCGGCATGAGCCAGCCCCCCGCAAACGCGTTGGCTTTGAATGTGGAACGCGCAAATGCGGGCACCGCAGCCGCGGCCATCGGGGCATCGGGCTTCTTGATGGGCGGAATCGTTTCTCCGCTGGTCGGCATGGGCGACATTGCCACAAGTGTATCGATCGTCCTTGTTGTGGGTGCCGTTTTGACGCTTATTTCTGTTCTCGCCATCGGTTCACTATGCGCAGAAGGCATAGTGAGTCATAGCAAATAAGTATTTTGAATCGCTCGCACAATTATTTATATTGTGTGTATGCGAAACATTGTACTTATAGCGTTGTTCTTTCTGGTCGCCTGCAGCGATGCGGCGAGCCATTCGTCGCAACCCGAAGCTCAGACGCCGAAATCGTCCGCCAGTAAAACGCCCGGCGCAGCGCCAGCAAGTTCATCGG
>JAFWRL010000188.1 GCA_017520105.1 Fibrobacter sp. | reverse complement strand
GAGGGTGCAGGGAGGGGCCCGTGCGGCCTTCGCAAAAGTGTGCAAAATGAGTGTCGCGGGAGGCTGCTTGCAGACTCTCATGACCGAATGCAGCCACGGACGCGTAAGCGTCAACTCTGAGCTGGGGCCCCGCCCGCATGACGTACATTAAGCAATAAAAAGCTTTTTTTTGATGATAATCGGTAATAATTACTCCAAAATGGATGAATTATTTGTTTAAAATTCAATTTAGGTATGGTTTTTTAGCTGAAAAAGATATATATACTTTAATTGCGGAACAGAAGTTCCAATAGATTTTAAACGTTAATAATCATAAACATTAACATAACGGAGGTTCATCATGGATATTCAGTTTTCTGCTCGTCACTTTAACGCATCGGCAGGTCTTCAGGACCGTATTCAGGAAGAAATGGATAAATTGGCCAAATTTTACCCGAATATCACTAGCGCCTCTGTAATTCTTGACCACGAAGTCGAACACCTGCGTCACTGCGAAATTTCTGTCAATATCACGGGTTCCGTCATTAACGCTTCTGCCGACGAAGAAAATATGGGCAAGGCTGTCGATGTGACTCTTGACCGCATCAAGGTCCAGCTCAAGAAGGCCAACGACAAGCAGAACGATCATAGGTCTCAGCCGATTTCCGAACTGGCATAATGGCTGATAGATTGAAAGATCTCAAGATCCTGCACCGGGAACGTTTCCCGGTGCGGGACTTTTTTATCCGCTACGGCAGGGATTTGCAGTTGGTGAAGCACTCTCCCGACGAAGACATGGAATCTTGCATCGAAGAAAGCGGACTTCATCGCCCGGGCCTTGCCATGGCGGGTTATACTAAAGTTTATAGTTCGCAGCAGATTCAAATCGTTGGCCACACGGAATGGAATTTTCTCGAGTCGGTTGGCCCCGAAGCGCGAACGAAAATTTTTGAGAATTTATCTGTATTTCGTGCACCGATGTGGGTCGTGACGCATGCGCAGACGCCGCACGACGAGCTCAAGGCGATGTGTAACCGCTTGCATATCCCGCTTTTTTCCACGACGCTTCATACGTTTGAATTTTTCAAGATAGCGCAGCAGATACTCGAAGAGTTCTTTGCGCCGCATGCCATTATTCACGGGAGCCTCGTCGATGTCTATGGCGTTGGCATGCTCTACGTGGGCGACAGCAATGTGGGCAAGTCCGAATGCGTACTCGACCTTGTCGAAAGTGGGCACCGCATGGTGGCCGATGATGTTGTTCACATCAGTCATGTGGGCAAGTCCATTATTGGTCGTCCCGATCCGCTGATTCGGCATCACATGGAAATTCGCGGTGTCGGCATTCTGGACATCCGCTCGATGTTTGGCATCCACGCTATCCGCAAACTCAAGAAAATCGAAATGGTCGTCGAACTCCAACCGTGGCGGCAGGACGTTTCGTATGAACGTACCGGGCTCAACGAATTGGAAGAGAACATCATGGGCGTTAGTATCCCGAAGGTGGTACTGCCCGTGGCCCCAGGCAAGAACATGACCGTCATTTCCGAAGTCATTGCGATGAACGCCCTCATGAAAATGAACGGGCAGAACGTGGCGAAGGATTTCAACGAGTCGCTGTTGCAAAAGATTAAGGCGAAGGCGAAGGGCGAATACACGGATGATTTGCTAGATTTTAATCCGCAGAACTGGTCTTTCTATGAATAGTTTGCTGATAAAACTCAAGAGCAATATCCTTGCAATTATTGTCTTTCTCATTATCGTAGTCTCGTGCGGGCTGGCGGCATATTTTTTCCATCCGGCAAGTCCATATCATAAGCGTTATACGTTCGTGGTCAGGTACGAGACTATCGGTACGCTTTCGCCAGGAAATCTTGTTCGAGTCCGTGGCATTGCGAAAGGCGAAATCGTCGATGTGAAGCTCTCGGACGATGCGGTCTATGTGACGGCGCGGGTTTATGCGGATACGAAAATCCCCGTAAATTCCGAGTTCCGCTTGGTGACTGCTGGGCTCATGGGCGAGCGTGAAATGAGCGTCTTGACGGGCAATTCGGACAAGATGGTTGCCGAAGGCGATACAGTCAGGGGCCTTTACGATGAAGGCACTTCAGGAATATCGAAGAATTTATCTGTAATCTTTGATGACATTGACAGCCTCCAACAAACTCTGACGTTCTTTACGGATTCGCTGATTGGCGGCGAAAACGGCAAGCGCATAGAGCGCGTGGTGAAGAAGGCGAAAAAAATTGTCCGCGTGACAAAAGCGGATGTCCGCCAATGGAAATCGCTTGTCGATGACTTGCTGGACGGTTTCCATGCCGCTGGCGAGAACGCTGAAAACGCCCTCAAGCAGGTTGCCGACCGTGGTGATGCAACCGCCGCAAGGGCAAGTGAGATTATAGACCGTGTACATGCCTTGATGGACCGGGCTAACGCTTTGGCGGATTCTTGCAAAGCCGCAGTCGCCAAGTTTGATGAAAGCGAAGGCTCCGTACATTTGTTCCAAGACGAATCCTCCAAGGTCAATAGGGAATTCGACAAGCTCAAGAAGGACTTTGACTCATTGATTGAGGGCGTCAAGAAGGACGGTCTCAAGCTCAACGTGGACATTTTCTAGTAGACAGTAGAAAGTAGACGGTTGAACGTGTCTTTTGGTGTTTTGTCATGCCCGTCCCGGAACAAGTCCGGGATGACAGTCGGGCATCTCCTTTTTTACCGGTTTATCAACATTTTTTTTGGAAAAAAAATATTTTAATTGTTCTTTTTGTAAAAAAAAAGATAATTTAAAGCGGTACTTATCACAGTGTAACTCACAAAGAAGGAGTTTAATATGGCTGAGAAAAAAACCGTAAAGATGAGCGATGCTGATCTTAAGTTTTTTGAGGAAATGCTTTTGGAAAAGAGACGTGAGCTTGTGACCGCCCAGAGCGAGTCCGAAAAGGCGAACGTGTTCCAGGGCCAAAAATCCCAGGCTGGTGATGGTGGTGATTCCGACGGCGCCGATTCTGCGACAGACTATAATTCACTCGAAACCAACTTCTCGTTGGCCGCCCGCGAAGGCAAGTACCTCGTCTATCTCGAAGAAGCCCTCAAGCGCATCAAGAACGGAACGTTTGGCATCTGCAAGGTTTGCAATCAGCTAATCCCGAAGGCGAGGCTTATGGCTGTGCCCACGGCGACCAAGTGCGTGAACTGCAAGGAAGAAACCAAAAAGAAGGAAATCCTTGACAACCGCATGGAAATGGCCAAGATGTTTGCCGAAGCCCAGCGCAAGGAAATGCTCCGCAAAGCCGCCGACCGTTAATTAGCCTATACTAGTGAAGGAATTGTCATTCCCGCCTCCGTGCGGGCGGACAGCACTTAGCAACTTGTTGCCTTAGTGCGCATGGCCACCTTTAGGTGGGAATCTCCTTTTGAACAAAAACGACCCGCATGCGGGCCGTTTTTCCTTTTAGCTGTCACCCCGGACACCGTTTCGGGGTCAGTTTTTTATACTGCTATACTGACGAAGGGGCCTTTACCCCAGCTCTTCGAAGAACGCGTCGGAGAGCTTTGCCCTAAATGCATGGATGCGGTCCGCGTTTGGTTCGCGGTGCGGGTACGTGAAGTTGCTGAGCAGCACGATGGCGCCACCCTTGTCCGGGTCTGCGACGATGCTTGCGCCCGTGAATCCCGTCTTGCCGAAAGCCTGCGGCGAAACCTTCGTGCCCATAAAGCGGGGCGCATTCAGTTCCCAGCCGAGGGCGGCACAGGCGCCGAAATCATCGGGGAATGCGTTATGGCTTACGATGTCGAGCACTCCGGCAGGGATGATTTGCTTGTCCTCGAATTTCCCGTCCATCAAAATCATCTTCACGAACTTCAAGAGGTCGGGCACACAGCTGAACATGCCGGCACTACCGACGGGGAATAGCTTTTGCAGCACCCAGGCGCTTTCGTCGTGGACTTCGCCCTGGATTTCGCGGTGCCTGAATTCGCAGAGTTCCGTGGCCGCAATTTCCGATTTCGGGACGCGTGTGAGCGGATTGTAGCCGGAACGCGTCATCCCGAGCGGCGTAAAGAATCTTTCGTTACCTTGTTCTTGCAAGTTCTTGCCCGTCAACCTTTGCAGCAAAATGCCGAGCAGCACGCTGGCCGGGTTTCCGTAGTTGAAAACGGTTCCCGGTGCCGCATCGAACTGGTAAGTGTAAAGTTCGTTCAGAATCCCTTCGGGCGGAAGTGCCGTGAGCGTTTTCATCGGGATGCGGTAATCGAGACTGTGCGTCAGCAGGTGCGAAACGCAAATGTCGTCGCGGTAGTTTGTCTTGAGTTCCGGAATAAAATCGATGACCTTCGCGTCAATCGAGAGTTTGCTTTCAAGAATGTATGTAAGTGCAAGTGTCGAGGTCGGGCAGACTTTCGTCAGCGAAGCGATGTCGAAAACGGTGTCTTCGGGAGTGTTCAGCGTGACGGTGTGACTGGAACCGTCTGGTAGCAGGTAGCCCGCTACGGCCTTGTCAAATATATCTTCTGTTTCTGCGTACTCTAAAAGTTCTGATATCTTCTCGGAAATTTCCATTTTTTCCCCAATAAAAAAAGGGCATCTCCTACGGTGCGAACACTCGAAACTACTAATCTACAATGATAGCAGCGCCTCGGGGATTTGTTTTTCGCGTCAAAGCGCGCCTAAACTGAACCACAAGAGCAACGAGCTGAATATTTCCTGTTAGATCGGGTGTAAAATCCGTGGGATGCCCGTATATAATATATCTTTCTTACATCTCAAAAACAATAGAAAAAAAGAAAAAAAATCTCGACATTTCTATCGAGATTTTTAAAGTGTATCGAATGTACTGTTTTTCGTTTAAATTTGGGTGTTGGCCTTAGGGAGCGCCTCGTCCAGCTGGAGCGAAAGTTCCCTAATATCCTTGTCCATCAGGTCGTGGAATGTCTTGGCCTTGCGCAATTGTTTACGTAATTCGACGATTTCAGAAGTGAGTTCCACAGCGAGCAAGCAGAGCTGTTTCTTCATTTCCAGTTTGAATTTCGAAGAATTATCGAGACGACTTTCGATGAAATCGACGATTTCCTTCAAGTCCGAATCGGGCAGGTCGGTGCGGATGTGGATGCGTTCTTGAGCGACGTTTATGCTGACAGATCTGAGTGCCTCGTTTGCCATATCACTTCATTCCTACGCCAAATGGGTCGTTATCCAACATCCACCTTAGCCGAAAAAACCGGGTTGCGAGCCTCCATTGCTCGCAAACAGGTCTGGGGTGTCGTCGTTTTGTGGGGTTTGGGCGGCAGGCTGTGCTGCGGGTTGTTCCGCGGGCGCTTCTGCAGGTTCGCTTGTCTGTTCGACAGGAGCCTCAGCCTGTTCGGCTGCCGGTTCGTTGATGTTGATTTCTGTGCCGAGTTCAGTTTCGATGGTGGAGAGAAGCTGCTGGAACTTGCTCTGAGCTTCGGCAATTTCTGTGCCTTGGCTCTGAACCTGAACATTGAGGTTGTCAATGACATCGTTCTTTTCGGCAATTTGACCGTTGAGGCAGTCAATAATATTGTTCTTTTCGTTCATTTGGTCGTTGAGCGAATCGATGATGCCGTTCTTTTCGGCAATTTGACCGTTCAGGGCATCGATAATGCCGTTTTTCTCGTTCATTTGGCCATTGAGCGCGTCGATGATGCCGTTCTTTTCGTTTATTTGACCGTTAAGCGCATCGATAATGCCGTTCTTTTCGTTCATTTGCCCGTTAAGCGCGTCAATAATGCCGTTCTTTTCGTTCATCTGACCGTTAAGCGCGTCGATAATGCCATTCTTTTCGTTCATTTGGCCGTTGAGCGAATCAATAATGCCGTTCTTTTCGTTCATCTGGCCGTTGAGCGAATCAATAATGCCGTTCTTTTCGTCCATTTGGCCGTTGAACGAATCGATAATGCCGTTCTTTTCGGCGATTTGGCCGTTAAGGGAATCGATAATGTTGTTTTTCTCGTTGATTTGTTCGTTCTCGGAATCCAAGGCGCCGTTTTTCTCGGCAATCTGACCGTTGAGCGATTCGATGGCGTTGTCCTTTTCGGCAATCTGAGCGTTGAGGGCGTCGATAATGCCGTTTTTCTCGCCCATTTGGGCGTTGAGCGCGTCAATAATGCCATTCTTTTCGTTAATTTGTCCGTTCAAAGCTTCGATGGCGCTGTTTTTTTCGTTAAGCGCGTCATCTTGTGCCGCTGCCTGGTTCGCTCTTGCATTGAGTGCCGCTTCGCAGTCGGCAATCTTTGCATTGGCGGATTCCAACAGATTCTTCTGGTCTTCGGCTTGTGCCGCTACGCTTTCGAGCTGTTGTTTGAGTTTAGCGTTTTCTTCGCGTAGGGCGCGGACTGTCCCAAGGACCCCTTCCACCTTTTGCGACAACAAGGTCATGCTTTCAAAATTCATTATTTCTCCATAATTTATGTCGTGGATGCAATTATTCCTACGTAAGATATATAAAATTTTGTTGTAACGAGACTGTTAGAAAATGTAAAAATGCCGTTTATTTTCAAAAAAAGTGGTTTTCTTTCGGCTCGCGTTCCTGCCTTGGTTATTGGAATTAAATACATTTGAGAAACATGATTCCCGTAAGTGAACATATCGAGCGTCGCCTGGCAGAACTCCCTCTCTTGCCGGGGGTTTATATCATGCGGAACGCCCAAGGGAAAATCATTTACATCGGGAAGGCGAAAGTCCTCAAGAACCGCGTGTCGAGCTACTTTGACGGGAGCGACCATGCCGGTCACCGTGCGGCAACTTTGATGTTGCCTTACATCCGCGACATCGAGTGGATAATCACCGAGAGCGAGACGGAAGCGCTCATTCTAGAGGCGAACCTCATCCGAAAGCATACGCCCAAGTACAACGTGCTCCTGAAAGACGACAAGCATTTTCCGTACTTGGCATTCTCCGTGAACGAGCCGTTCCCGCGCTTGTTCTTGAGCCGTTCCGTGAAGAAGGACGGCTGCCTGTATTATGGCCCGTACATGAGTTCGCGGATGATTCGCCAGTTGCAGGATATCGCAGCGCGGCTGTTCCAGATTCGCGAATGCAAGCTCAAGTTGCCTATTAACAGGCCTGTGCGCCCTTGCCTCAATTACCACATCGGGCGTTGCGGGGCTCCGTGCGCCGGGCTTGTGACTCGTGAAGAATACCAAAAGAAGGTGGCGCAGACGCAGATGCTTCTGGGCGGCAAGCGTGACGACTTGATTGATCTTTGGGAACGTGAGATGCTCGAAGCGAGCGAACGCATGGACTTTGAAATGGCGGCCAAAAAGCGGGACGCCATCCAGGCCCTCAAGGCGACTAGCGCCCATGCCAAAACGGACGTGTCCGATGCTAGCCTCAGCATGGACGTGATTTCGCTGAAGCGTAACGGCACGATGGCTGCCGCGGTGATTTTCGAGTACCGCAACGGCGTGCTTTGCGGACGCCGCCACTACCGCCTGGAATGCAAACTCGAAGATGACGAGACGGAAATTTTCAGCCAGATGGTGGTGCAATGGTACATGGATGTGGAATTTATTCCTGGCGAAATTGCGACCGATGTGCCCCTGCCCGCAGATGTGGCGGAACGCGAATCGATGGAACAGGCGCTCGCGTCTAAGACAAATCACAAGGTCGTGCTGACGAATCCGCAGCGCGGAGAAAAGCTCGGCTTCTTGAAACTTGCCGCTGCAAATGCCGACATGATTCTTGTAGAAATGCGAGCCGAAGTGCAGAAGTACAGTGAAATCGACAGTAGCGTTTTCGAACTGCAAAAAGTTCTCGGTTTAAAGAAGACCCCGTTCCGCATCGAGTGTGTGGATATTTCGCACTTGTCCGGTACGAACACCGTCGCAAGCCTTGTGGCGTTCAAGAACGGTCGCCCCGACAAGAGCAATTACCGCAAGTTTATCATCAAGACGGTAACGGGCGTCGATGACTTTGCCAGCATGCGCGAAGTGATGACCCGCCGCATCCGCCGTCTGGAAGACGAAGGAATCCCCATGCCCGATTTGTGGGTGTGCGATGGCGGTAAAGGTCAGGTCGATGCTACGATGCAGATTTTGAAGGAACTCGGCCACGACAAGGACTTGCCGCTCATCGGGCTTGCCAAGCGCCTCGAAGAAATCGTGTTCCCCGATGACCGCAAAAGCATCGTGCTGCACCGCACGAGCCCTGCGCTAAAGCTTTTGCAGAACGCCCGCGACGAAGCGCACCGATTCGCGATTACTTACCAGCGCAGCAAACGCAAAAAAGACCTCGAAGTCGAATGGCTCAAAATGCCAGGCGTCGGCCACGAAACCCGCATCAAGATTTTGAGCAAGTACAAGAGCGCCGAAGCGTTCATGGACGCCCCCCTCGAAGACATCACCGATTTGCTCGGCAAAGTCCGCGGCACAAAACTCCGCGAACAAGTCGCCACATACTGCGCTGGCGGCGAATCCCCCGAGGAAACGGAACCCGCTGAGGATGTTGTCGGACAGGATAACGTATGAGTTGTCATTCCCGCCAAAGAGCGGGCGGACAGCACTTTGCACTTTAGTGCTTAGTGCGCATGGCCACCAAGGTGGGAATCTCCTATTCATTGAGGCTAGAGAAACTTTTAAGGTTAATAAATTCTAGTATCATTTTATAGAATTGTGATAAG
>JAFWRL010000187.1 GCA_017520105.1 Fibrobacter sp. | reverse complement strand
CTAAGAAGCCTGCCGCTGCTAAGAAGCCGGCTGCTGCTAAGAAGCCCGCCGCTGCTAAGAAGCCGGCTGCTGCTAAGAAGCCCGCCGCTGCTAAGAAGCCGGCTGCTGCTAAGAAGCCCGCCGCTGCTAAGAAGCCGGCTGCTGCTAAGAAGCCTGCCGCTGCTAAGAAGCCGGCTGCCGCTAAGAAGCCTGCAGCTAAGAAGTAATCTTCTTTGTGACCCAAAATTCTTGACCCGCAGATTTCTGCGGGTCATTTTTTATTGGCGCTACGCCCGCATAATGTTCTTTTTAAATTCTATTCCAGCAAAACCCATTATAACAATAATATCCTTTGGCACCCCGCCACTCCTTTACTATTTTTAGAGTCATGATTTCAGAAAAAGATTTGACCAAATCGCAGAACATCCCTTACGAAGAACGCATCGCCCGCATCGAGAAGATGATTGAAAGCGAGGAAGAGCCGAAAGCCTTTGAGCTTGGGCTTTTACTGGCTCTCAAGATGGGTCAGGAAATCCGCGAAAAGAAACCGCTCGGCAGCACCACCGGCGACATCGTTGCCGCATGGAGTTCCAAGTATTCGGAATCCGTTGTCGAAGAAGCGATTGCGCACGCCAAGCAGTTCCTCACAAATCCCGGCGCCCTCGCCGAAAAGATGAAGAACATCATGCTGAAAAAAATGAACAAGCCAGAAGACGAAAGCGACCACAACGAAACGGACGAGGCTCAAGGTGGAAAATAAACTCCAAGCGACAATCGACATCGGGAGCCATAGCTGCATTCTGTTGATTGCGGCGTTCGATGGTTCGACGAGCACACCAACCGAAACAGTCTGCTCTAAGGACTCTGAGCCTGCCGAAGTGTCCGCTGAATCCGCGAATCTCGAGACCTCCGAAATAGTCGGCACCAAGGACACTGAGCCTGCCGAAGTGCCCGCAGAAAAACACGAAGCCACCCCGCGCAAGATTCTCGTGCCGAAACTCCAGAAAGTCGAAGTGTGCCGCCTTGGCGAAGACATTTACGAACACGGGAAAATCACGCCTGAACGCATTCAGGAACTTGTGCAAATCATGACGAAGTTCCGCATGGACTTGCACGCCCTGGGTGCAGACCTCAAGGCAGTCGCGATGACGGAAGCCATGCGCAAGGCTGAAAATCCGAACGAAGTCATCGAAGCGGTAGAAAGGGCAATCTGGGTAAAGCCGCGCATCATCACCGGCGAAGAAGAAGGCAAGCTCACCTACCGTTCCGTAAAAGAATGGCACGGTACAGGCTTTGTCACGATAGATATCGGCGGCGGTTCCACAGAACTCAGCAATGGAGAAACGACATTCTCGATTCCCGTTGGCGCACTCAAGATGTTCAAGGCGATGGGACCGATTCCCGGACCGGAATACAAGAAGTTTATCAAGGAAACGTTCAAGGAAATTTCGTTCAAGGGCATGACCAAGAAACCCGTCTATCTTATTGGCGGAACAGGCACGGCTCTCGCGATGGTATTCTTAAACAAGCAAGTCTTTGACTATAAAGCAATTGAAGGTCTCGAAATGAGTCTTTCGGATCTCGAAGCAGTCACCACGCGCATCACGAACCTTTCGAAGGAACTGCGTGCGATGTTGCCGGGACTTGAAAACGGTCGCCACGAGGTCATCATTTGCGGTCTATTCTGGTTGCGTTCGCTTCTCGAAAAACTCCGCGTGGAAACATTCAAGATCAGTACGGCAGGACTGCGTTTCGGTTTGCTCTACCCGCCTGAAAAAGAACCGGAACCGAAGCCGAAGAAACGCCCGGCATTTTTGAAGAAAAAAGATGGTTCGACAGGCTCACCAACCGAAAACCAGAATGACAAAAACGCCGGCGACGATGACAAATAAAGGGACAGAGCAAAAAGCTTATGCGTATCAACAAGTATATATCACTCAGTGGTTTTGCAAGCCGCCGCGCCGCAGACGAACTCGTTGCGAGTGGACGCGTACAGGTGAACGGAGAAACTATTTCGGATCTCGGTCATCAGGTAGATGAAACGAAAGACCAGGTGACAGTCGATGGCAAGCTCCTCAAGGTTTCCACGAACAAAAAGAGCAAGGTCATCATGTTCCACAAGCCCGCCGGTTGCGTCTGTACCAAGGACGATCCGCAAGGCCGCCGCACGGTCTATGACTACTTGCCGCCGGGATACCAGAATTTCAAATACGTCGGACGTCTCGACCTGCAGAGCCGCGGTCTCTTGCTGTTCACCGACGATGGCGAACTGCTTTACCGCCTCACGCACCCGAGCTTCGAAGTACCGCGTAGCTACTACGTATGGACAACGCGCCAGCTCAGCGAATCTGCGGCCCAGCGCTTAGTCGATGGAGTCGATATCCGCGACCCGGAAGATCCTGACGCACCCGAAGAAATCGCATTCGCGACAGACGTATATCTCGAAAACGGATTTGCGGAACTCGTGCTCATCGAAGGCAAGAACCGCGAAATCCGCCGCATGATGCGAGCCGTCGGTTACGAAATCCGCGACCTCAAACGCGTGAGCTATTGCCAGATTCAGCTTGGCGACTTGCCCGCAGGCGAATTCCGCGAACTCACGCCAAACGAACTCAACAAATTGCGACAAGCAGTGCATTTATAGCGGCTTCGCCGCAGTTATTAGAACTTAGTTACTAGTTATTAGAATAAAATTTGGCGACTTCGTCGCGATACTAAAAATACAACCGACCAAAGACCAATAACTAATGACCAAGTTCTTCCTACCGCCTACTTCCTACCGCCTACTTCCTACCGCCTACTAAAAAATGAAACGAACTCTCTACATCGGTGATGTGCACGGCTGTGCGGACGAACTTTGCGAAATGATTGACAAGTTCGGTTTCGTCCGTGGAAGCGATACGCTCTACCAGACCGGCGACATAATCAACAAAGGTCCCGACACGTTGCGTTCCATCCGCATCGTCGAAGAACTCGGCATCTTGACTGTCCGTGGGAATCACGAAGAACACCTCATCCGCATGATGGAAACACCTCCAAGTCAGTGGACTGAAAAACAAAGGAGACGCTTCAAGGCTCTTTCGCTCGACGACTGGATTCACATCCGAGATTTCGCCAAGACGTGGCCGCTCTGGCGCGACACACCGCACGCATTGCTTGTGCATGCCGGGCTTGAACCGGGCAAAAAACGCCTCGAAGACATGAGCCCCGAAGTGCTCCTCTCCATCCGCAACTGGAATGACAAACCGTGGTATGAACAGGTGAAATGGGAAAAACCGGTCGTCTTTGGACATTGGGCAAAACAAGGCTTCGTACATATTCCCGGATTCATCGGACTCGATTCCGGCTGTTGCTACGGCAAAGCGCTCACCGCCTGGTGCCCGGAAGAAGACAAGTTCTACACCGTCAACGCCCTCCGCGAATACACGCCCGTCAAGGACAAGGCTAAAGAATCCGAAGTCGCCCCCTGCAAAGTGCTCGGCGACAACACTCCTGATGCAGTCCCGCCAAAAACATTCGACGAAATCAAGGAGAAAATCGCAAGCGGCGACATCGCCCGCAAAGAAGAGACTGCCGAAGAAAAAAACATCCGCGAAGCAAGTCCTTCAATAAGCGCCGAATGGGCCGGGTACTAGCGGCTTCGCCGCGATTATAAAAAACTTCCTACTTCCTACCGCCTACTTCCTACTAACCACTAACCACCAACCACTCTAATTTCTATCTTTACACTAGGCATTTAACCACGGAACAACAATGACCGCAGAAGAACTCTACAACCGTCTCAAGTCCGTCAAGCCGGGCGCAGCCCTTTGCACTTACACCATGGAAAAGGTGGAAAAGATGCTCCCGCTCATCAACGAAATCAACGAGCTCAAGAAGCAGCAGGATACCGTAATCCTCGCCCACAGCTACTGCGCTCCGGAAATTCTCCTGGGCGTTGCCGACTTCACCGGCGATAGCTTCAAGCTCAGCAAGGACGCAACGACGGTCCAGCAAAAGACGATTCTCTTCTCTGCAGTCCGTTTCATGGGTGAAACCGCCAAGATTCTGAACCCGCAGAAAGACGTGATTATCCCGGGTCCGCTCACGGGTTGCAGCCTCGCCGATTCCATCACCGGCAAGGATGTCGAAGAACTCCGCAAGCAAAATCCGGACTACACGTTTGTCTGCTACATCAACACGACTGCCGACGTGAAGGCCGCCTGCGACGTCTGCGTCACAAGCGGCAACGTGATGCACATCGTCGAAACGATTCCGAGCGACAAGATTTTCTTTGTGCCGGATGCCCTCATGGGCCAGAACATCATCGACGAAATGAAGCGTCGCGGCGTCAAGAAGGACATCAAGCTCTACAACGGCTGCTGCTACGTCCACGAAAACTACGACCCGGACTTGATCCAGTTCTTCCGCAGCCAAAACCCGAATCTCAAGGTGATTAGCCACCCGGAATGCAATCCGTCTGTCGCGATGCTCAGCGACTACGTCGGAAGCACCGGCCAGATGGTGAGCTACATCAACCAGCAGCCCAAGGACAGCTGCATTTTGCTCCTCACGGAATGTGGCCTCAACGCCCGCATGCACTACGAGCACCCGGACATGAACTTTATCGGTAGCTGCTGCATGTGCAAGTACATGAAATCGAACTCGCTCGAAAACATTCTGGAATCTCTCCGCCATCCCGAAAAGGCAGAACATATCTCGCTCGACGAAGACGTACGCGTCAAAGCCAAGAAGTGCATCGACGCCATGTTCAAATACGCCGAATAAAGCGTCATAATATATAGCCGTTTTCAACAAGCGTCCTTAAATTTCTAGATTTAAGGACGCTATCTTTTTGGAGGAAAAATGAAAAAATTTTTATTAGCCATAGCCTTGCTGAGCTCCGCCATTTTTGCGCAACCCGAAGACAGCGATTATAGCTACTGGCCACGCTCCTATTTTGCAAGTATCGGTTTCGGAGTCATCGCAAACCGTGGTGATTTTTTCGAACGCTCCATAAAGGTTCAAGAAGACGGAATAACCGAAACAATCAATTTGCCGCTGACCAAAGTCCTCATGTCTCCCGATTACAGTATCGGCGTGAACATCCGCGAGTTTTCTGTTGCCGCCACGTTCCAATACTGGTCCATGAACGTTGACATCAACGGCCTCCCCGAAGCTATGAAAGAACAGCAGATGCGTTTTTGGAGACTTGGAGCAGAATTCACCTATAACTTTTTCTACCCTGAATTTTTCCAGGCGGGCCTCGGTCTCGGTTACTCGTTTTCCTCGGTTAAGCTAAAGAACAACGCCACAAGCGTAGAAAAAGGGTTTGCAAATTCAGAACTGATGGGTTCAGCAATAGCCCTCATCGGAAACGTGCGTTACTTCATTACGGACTATTTCGCCCTGAACCCGTCAATGCGTGTTTACGAGACATGGTACAAGGCCGTCAATACAAAAAATGCGGGCACAAAGGATCTTAAAAGCTATATCTGGCAAACATACATAGCCATTTCCATCAGCGCGATGGTACAGTTTTAATTAACTAAAGAAGGCACAAAAAATGATAACATTCCTAATTGGTGTTGCAATCCTCATCATCGGATATTTCACCTATGGCAAGTTCGTTGAACGTGTATTCGGCCCCGACGACCGCAAGACCCCGGCGCTTGCAAATCCGGACGGAGTTGACCGTGTTCCCATGCCGCACTGGAAAAACGTTCTCATACAGCTCTTAAACATCGCCGGTATCGGTCCTGTTATTGGCGTGATTCTCGGCATCAAGTTTGGCGCCATCGTGTTTATACTGCTCCCGCTCGGAAACGTTCTCGGCGGTGCCGTGCACGACTACTTCAGCGGCATGATTAGCATGCGCAACAACGGCTACAACGTGCCTGCACTCTCCCGCAAGTTCTTGGGCAAGGGTCCAGCAAAAATTGTAATGGCCCTGATTTCGGTGGCGCTCATCCTTGTGGGTGCGGTGTTCACCAACACGCCGGCAGCACTCGTGAACACGCCGATTCTCGCCGGGAGCCATGTTTCGCAAACGCTGTTCTGGGTCGCCGTCGCAGTGATTTTCGCATACTACTTCATCAGCACATTCTTCCCGATTGACAAGATTATCGGTCGCATCTACCCAGTTTTCGGTGCGCTTTTGATTCTCGCGTCGCTCGCTATTTTCATAGGCATCATCCCGAACTTGAACGCCCTCGATGAATTCTGCTTTGCAGACATCATGAGCAACTTCCACAAGCACCCGGCAGGTCAGCCGATTATCCCGATGCTCTTCGTGACAATCGCTTGCGGTATCATCAGCGGTTTCCACAGCACGCAAAGTCCGCTCGTCGCCCGCACAGAAGTCACCGAAAAGACGGGCCGCCAGACGTTCTACGGCATGATGATTATCGAAGGTTTAATTGGTATGATTTGGGCTGCCGGCGGCATGTTCATCTATCACCAGATGCCGGAACTTTTGACGGGCGCTTCGGGCGTGAAGGTCTTGAGCGTTCTCGTTTCGACCGTGATTCCGTGGGCACCGATTTCGATTCTCGTTGTCGTGGGCGTGATTATTCTCGCAATTACAAGTGGCGACACGAGCCTTAGAAGCTTGCGTTTGACCATCGCGGAACTCACCGGACTTGAACAGACATCCATCAAGAATCGTCTCATCCTTACGGTTCCGATGTTCGCCATCTGTGCGGCACTCATTTTCTGGAGCAACTTGAATCCCGAAGGTTTCAACATCCTGTGGAATTACTTTAGCTGGAGCAACCAGCTCATGGCCGTTTGCAGTTTATGTGTTGCCACAGTTTATCTCCGCAGCAAAAAGAAGAACTTCTGGATTGCACTTATCCCGTGCATGTTCATGACGTTCATTACGGCTGATTATATTCTTTGGGTTAGCCCGGAAAACCTCAAGGGCGCTCCGCTCGGGTTTGGTCTCGACTACAAGACTGCTCTCGTCATTGCTCTCCACGACGCTGTAATTCTCGGATTCCTCCTCTGCACCCGCGGTAAAACGCTTACCAAGATGGAAGGTTTCGATCCTGACGTTTGGAACTCGGATTTGGACGAAGGGAAGGTCCCCAAGGCTCAGTAAGGCGATGCCCGACAGTCATCCCGGACTCGTTCCGGGACGGGCATGACAATTGTTGTGAATCTCAAGGGAAGCATAAAAAGCATCACGTTCCACAGCCTGCAAAACGGCTTTACCGTGATGCGCCTTAACGATATCGAAAGTAAAAAAGTCGTTGTCGTCACGGGTACGTTCCCGAATCTCCAACCCGGCGAATCCATCGCCATCGAAGGCGAGTGGGGCAGCCATCCCAAATACGGAAAGCAGTTCCAGGCGACTTCTTTTGAATACCTCGCCACCGAAGACAACGATATCGTCGAATATCTAGCAAGCGGGCAGTTCCCGGGCGTTGGGCAAAAGATTGCTGAACGCATTGTAGAAGCTTTTGGCGATGCGACCGCCGACATTCTCGACAACAATCCGGACAAGTTCCGCGAAGTGAAAATCAAGGGGTTCCCCGCCCGCAAGGTGGAAGCGTTCCTCGCACGTTGGCAAGAGGCAAGGCATAGCCGCGAGACGATGCTATTCTTGTACAAGCACGAAATTGTCGGCAGTGTCGCAAAACGCCTTTGGAACAAGTTCGGACAAGCGACCATTGAACGCATCACGCAGAACCCCTACATGCTCTGCGAAGAAGTCTGGGGCATCGGATTTTTGAAGGCGGACGAAATCGCACAGAAAGTCGGGTTCCCGAAAGACAGCCCCGAACGCTTCCAGGCGGCGCTGCTGTACACATTGCAAGAATCATCGGTCAGCGATGGGCATGTGTTTTTGCCAAAGAACGTGCTCTTGGAACGCACGTTCCGCAATTTGCGTTTGATGCCAGACGACGACGGTCCCATCAACACGCTCCTGGATGAATTCGAAAAAGCAAGCGAAACCGGTCGCATCAAACGCGAAGGCGACGATTGCTATTTTCCGCCTCTATATAATGCCGAGCAACGCATTGCAGACAACATCAAGCTCCGTTTGCGCTACAACGAACTGCCGCTGGACAATTTCGAAAATGACCTCGCACAATGGGAACGCGAACACAAGTTCAGTTTCGATCCCATTCAAAGGCGCGCTATCCAGATGGCGCTTTCGCGAAAGATTTCCATTATTACAGGCGGCCCCGGCACAGGCAAGACGACTATTCTCAAGGGCATTTTGTACCTCGCCCGCCAAATGGAAGAATGCGTGAGCCTCACGGCGCCAACGGGCAGAGCCGCAAAACGCATGGGCGAATGCTGCGGCGAAAAGGCGCGAACCATCCACCGATTGCTTGAAGTGGACCCAATTTCCGGGAAGTTCCACCGCGATGGAGACAACAAGCTCCAATGCAACTTGCTGATTGTCGATGAATTCAGTATGGTCGATACGTGGCTTGCCGCCTCCCTCCTCGAAGCGACGCCGCTGAATGCGCGAATCGTTCTCGTAGGCGATGCCGACCAGCTCCCCAGCGTGGGTGCTGGCAATGTGCTGAACGACTTGTTGCGTTGCCCCAAGATTCCGAGCACCCGCCTTCAGCACATTTTCCGCCAGGCCGGCGGAAACGACATCGCCGACAAGGCTGCGAAAATCAATCAGGGCATCAGCCCCTCGCCCATCGAAGGCACGAACTTCCACTTTTTGCCTTACGAGACGACCGACGAAGCCAAGGACATCATCGCCCGCCTCGTCACTTACGGCATCAAGGAAAAAATCGACATCGACATTCAAACCGAGATGCAGTTGCTCTCGCCCATGCGCAAAGGCCCTCTCGGCATTTACGAGCTGAACAACTTCTTGCAGAACCTCCTGAATCCGGGCAAGGAACGCATCAAAATCGCCAGTGGCAACTGGAGCACGGGCGACCGCGTGATGCAAATCCGCAACAACTACGACAAGAACGTGTTTAACGGCGACGTCGGCATCATCTACAAGATCGGCAAGGACACGAAAAAAATCACCGTCTTTTACGACGACAAAACCGTCGATTACGAACCCGACGAAGTCGAAGAACTCATGCTCGCCTACGCCTGCACCATCCACAAGAGCCAAGGCAGCGAATACCCCGCCGTCATCGTGGTGCTAGATTCCAGCCATAGCATCATGCTGCAGCGGAACCTCATCTACACCGCCATCACACGTGCCAAAGGCCATGTGTGGATTTTATCTGCACCGGGCGCATTCTACCAAGCCGTGCGCAACAACCGCAGCACAAAACGTTACACGAAACTCACCGAGAAGTTAGGCTAGAACAGCGTAAGGCTATAATTCTCGCAGATTCTAGAACTTGTGCAAAGGGATTTCTACCGCTTTATATAAACTTTTTGGAAGATGCTTTGCGTTTTCAAAGAACGTCCATTTGCGTCAAACCGCTGTTCTGCGCGGAAACCTGCAGACGCTCCCTCAAAAGCACCGTTATCGCGACCGGCGCGGATATTCGGCTTCAGCCCCGTCGTTTCTTGCACATCCAACGGCGCCGTCACGATGCGCGACAAACTTTTTTCGTCAACTTTCACAGAGACCTTGTACTTGCCCACACTCGAAACAGTAAGCGTTTCGAGCGTGTCACCTTCCAAGAGGCGCCCGTCCTTGTACCATTGGAAACCATAGCCCTTCGGCGCCTTGAGCGTCGAACCATCTT
>JAFWRL010000020.1 GCA_017520105.1 Fibrobacter sp. | reverse complement strand
GTTGCCGCATGCCGTACCGTTTGTACGCAAATCCAGGGCCGCAGGTCGAAGACTACCGGGAGCACGAAGGTTCCTTTACGCTCCAACGTACCGACCGCCCCGAACTCGACCCGATTGCTCTCGACGAGGACACTTGGGGAACGTACTTCATGAGTAGCCGCGACCTCTGCGCCTTGGACGTGATTCCGGAGCTTGTAGCCGGCGGTCTTGATTCCTTCAAGATTGAAGGCCGCACGCGCTCCGTCTATTACTTAAGCCAGGTCGTCCGTGCTTACCGCATGGCCATAGACGCCGTTGCAGAGGGTAAACCCGTACCCGAAGAAAGCCGCCGCGCGATTCGCTTTGTCGATGGGCGAGGCTTTATGCCCGGTTTTTTGCGCGGCCCGTTGCCGCAGAACTACGAAGCGACGCACGTGGATGCCGAGGGAGGTTGCGTGGCCGCCCAGATCAAGGATTTCGATGAAACCACTGGCGCATGCCTTGTAAACGTGAAAAATCCGTTCTCCATGGACGATTCTCTGGAACTCATGACCCCCGACGGAATGTAGCCTTGCGAGGTCGAAGAAATGCTCGATTTTCGCGGTGCAGCCGCCGATCGACTGAATCCGGGAACTGAAGGACGCGTTTTTTTGGCAAAATGTACTCTAAAAAGCGAAAAAACAGCCAAATTCGGCTTTCTTGTGAAGCGTTCCAAATCTTTCTGATTTTTAATAAAATACATTTGGGTTATGGCAGTCGATGAAGCGACGAAAAAACAGGACGAGTTGGAACTTTATCAAATAGATGATAAAGCCATCGTGCCCTTCTTCCAGAAGCACCTGGAGGAATTGCGTCTGTTCATTCACGAACATCAGCATGAACGACTTGGTTTGTTAGTCCTCCTGAAACAGTTTATCCGTACTTACCGCATGCCGTTCAACATGCAGCGCTACATGGAAGTCCAAAGGACGTTCATCCAGCAGTCCCTACATGATAAAATTCAGGACCGCCAGCAGGCTGTGAGCCATTGGATTCAGGAATTTGCCGGGCGCCACCGCAACCGCATGATTCAGTTGCAGTGTCTTTATCTCGACAGGGTCAAGGACAAGCTTCTCCCGGAAATCGAAAAGATGCTTGCCAACCGTATTGACCATCTGCAAGAAAAGCTCGACGAACAAAGCTCCGAGCAGGCTCCGCACGACTCCTCTGCCAACTAAATTCTGCAATCTAAATCTTTCGTTTTACCACTCTCGTCTCTCCATTTTCATCTAACACCTAACTCGGTGAAAATCAACAAGTTACATTTTTCTCACACAAAAAAAGTGGCGATTTTAAGCTAAAAACGCCAATTCACTGTGAATTTGTATGTTTTAAGTAAGAAAAATCTTGTCAAGGGATAGTAAAAAAAATTCCTGTTGATAAATTGTGATAATGTATAGTGATAATCATGTTGCTCATGCGTTCGTAAGAATGGTGTAAAATGGAAAAAGTTTGATAAAAAGTGTTTTTTAATTTTTATTGCCCTTTTTGGACCAAAAAAGGACATTTCCAATTTTTTTCGTTCAAGGTGCTTGTTCCTGGATTTTCCTTTCTTATTTTTTCCTTGCTCTTTTGTTCTATTGATTGGTTATTTATATCGTGGAAAATATTGTTTCTTTGTTGGATATTGCAGAGACGCCCTGGCAACAGGTGCTCGACCGCGTGCGTTCGGAATGCAAGGACTTTTTTGGTGCCGTGATTCTCGACACTCTGGGTTACGAGGGTATGTGCAATGGTTATGCCTTGCTCACTGTTCCCGACGAATTACGCGAGAACTGGGTGAATTCGCACTACGGCGATTTATTGCGCAAGTCTTTTACAGATGTATTTGGTAGTGAATTTGTGGATTATCGCATTCGTCAGATTGCTCCTTCGGAACCGATTCCCGAAATCAAGCTCACGATGCCCATTATCCCGAAAGTGGCCGAGACCCCAAAGCCGAAAAAACATTCGGCACAGCCTCTTTCGCTTTATGCCCGCTATACTTTTGAAAACTTTGTAGAAGGGGAATGCAATTCTACTGCTTTCCGTGCATGCCAGGCCGTTGCCGAAAATCCGGGCGACCCGTCCTTGAATCCGCTGTTCGTCTATGGAGAAAGCGGGCTGGGCAAAACGCACTTGTTGCAGTCGATTGCCGCAAGAATCCAGAAAAACCGCCCCGAGGCAGCTATTGTCTATTGCCACGCTTACGACTTCTTGCGTGATGCCACAGCAATGGCTTCGGCACTCCACAACAAGACCGGCAATGTACGTGAACTGGCCAAGAACTTCCGCGAACGCTATGAACTTTGCGATATTCTTTTGCTCGACGACGTGCAGCTTTTGGAAAAAGGCTTGTGGACACAAGAACGCCTAGCTATCCTGATTCGCCATTTACGTGCCGAAGGAAAGCAGGTGGTGATTTCGTGCGACCGTCATCCGTCCAAGTTCAAGGTTGTCGATACGGACAACGATTCCCGCAGCGCTTCGAGGTCTTCGATACCGAGCATTTCCAAGAAGCTCCTGACTCCGCTCGAATCTTGCGTTGCCGTGGGCCTCGACGAACCTGATTTGGCGACTCGCATGCACTTGATTAGCAAAAAATCCGAAGACTTGCCTTTTGCAAAGAACGATCGCGAAGAAATCTGCCGTTACCTTTCTATGCCGCCACGCAAGAACGTGCGTCTCATCGAAGGGCTATTGAACTATCTCGGCGCGATGAACATGTTCTGCAAAGCGGACTTGAACCTGAACAGCGTCAAGCGTCTTGTAGCGCCGTCGGAACATGGTGCCCACATGGAAGTGACTGCAAAAAACATTGCCGAAGCGGTCGCCTTGGAATACCACGTCGAAGTGTGCGAACTTTCGTCCAAGCGCCAGTCTGCCACGGTTTCCTTGCCACGCAAAATAGCGATGTACCTCTGCCGTGAACTCACGACGGATTCGCTTCAAAATATCGGTGCGATGTTCTGTAGAGACTATGCCACTGTAATCGCCGCCATAAATTCCCTGAAAAAGCAGATGGATAAGGATGCGTCCCTCGCAAGGCGCGTCCAGGATATCCGTTATATGCTGGAAGCCTAGCATGATTGCTCTTTTGACGGGTGGCGCCGGCGTCGTAGGGAAGGCGTTGTGCCGGGAACTAATAGCACGTGGAGTGTGTGTCCGCGTCCTGACTCTCCCGGGCGATTCTTTGGCAAAATCCCTACCTGCTGAGGTAGATATCCGCTACGGCGATGTTACCGATTTTGATTCAATTCGGGATGCTTTCGAGAATGTCGATGTCGTCTATCATCTAGCGGCTATTCTCTTATCGACAAAACCGGGAGCGTTCGAACACGTCAATACCGAGGGGACGCGAAACGTCATTACAGCCTCGCAAAAGGCCCATGTACGCCGCTTTCTGTACGTTTCAAGCATATCCGTGACGTACCCGGTGCTCACGCCTTACGGCAAAAGCAAAAAGAAAGGGGAGGAACTTGTGCATGCGTCTGGGCTCGACTGGACGATTGTACGGCCTACGCTCGTGATTGGTGACGGCGGCGGAGTGGAGTTCAACATGTTCCGCGATTACGTAAAAAAGTTTCCGGTCTATTTTATGCCGGGCGGAGGCAAATGCTTAAAGCGCCCGGTCCGCAGTGTAGATTTGGTCAAGGGAATTGCTGTGGCGGGGCTTGAATCGAATGCCGTGGGGAAGACTTACGCCCTTGCGGGCTCGACCGTAATGACGATGGCGGAAATGGCTAAGCATGTGCTTAATGCCGCCGGAATGCGTCACATGATGATACCTCTCCCGTGGTGGCTTTCAAGACGCCTGGCGGTTCTAAAAAGCTGGATTGGCGGGGAACGAGTCTCTGCCGAGCAAGCATTGGCTGGATTTTTGTACGATGCAGCCCCGTCCATCGAAGAAGCCGAACGCGATCTCGATTACCATCCAGGTTGCCCGTTCGAAGTGTGAAGTGCAGGTATGGGCACGGGGCTGTCGCCCCTTTGACGCCTTCGGCGTCTGCGGCTGCACTCGGTCATAAAAATATGCAAGCATATTTTTGCGACGCTCGTTTTGCACGCTACTGGGGTATGGGCAATTGTAATAAGAAAGCCCAAGCGAAGCGTGCTCATATTTATTAATCATTTCATATAATACATTTTCGCAAAAATTGAGCTTTTTTCAAGTCTATCCTGTGTAAATTGTAAACATTTGTTGGTCTAAAATGGACTAAATAAATTATATTATTAGCTATGAATAAGAAAAAATTACTTGCTTTTTTAGTGTCTTCCGCATTCCTCTTCGCAGCTTGCGGCGACGACGACAGTCCCTCTTCCCCTAAAAAGGATTCTCAAGAAATCTCATCTTCTTCCGAAGAAGATGATTGCGATGAGGACGAATGCGATGACGTCGAGTCTTCTTCTTCCAAGAAATCCGACAACAAGTCCTCTTCCTCTAAAAACGACGACAAGAAATCGTCCGATTCGAAGGATGCCAAATCTTCATCTTCTATGAAGGACAAGGACGAATCCTCTTCCAGTACAAATAAAGAAGCCAAATCCTCTTCTTCTACAGGCAAGGATGCAACATCCTCCAGCGTGAACGAAGTCAAGTCTTCTTCATCCGCAGCGGTTTCTTCGTCTTCTGTTGCTGTTCCAAGCGGTGCCCGTGCAGCAAAGCTTGAAGATCTGGAAAAGAACATGGAACTCGACTTGTTTGGCGAAAAGATTTTCCTTTCGACCGGCAGCAAGCAGGGCTTTTTCTCTCTCCGCGTTCCAGATACCTTGTGGGTCACCACCTTCGTTGACTTTGCAAACGGCGAAGTCAATTTCGTCAAGGGTAACGTCGGTATGGAATACGTTGATTCCCCGAAAGCAAACAAGATTATGGGCGAGGTGGAAAAGGGCGTCAAACTGTCCTTCATTGTCGATAAAGAAGGCGTCGTCAAGTATGCCGTTAACGACTCAAAGGACTATAGCGAAGCCGTAAAGGCCCAGGTCGCAGTGGCCGCAGGTAAAGTCACCAAGGCCGAAGACATAAAGAACAAAGTCTATAGCTGCACCGACGGCGATACGACAAGGTCGTTTACGTTCTTCGACAATTCGTACATCCTGGAAAATTCAGCTTCAAACAAAGTCGCTAATTGGATTGGCGGACATTACGACATACAGCGCAGCACGTTGCTGATGCGTCCGGCTTACTACAACGCAAGGTCCATGACCACCATGTTCGGCTATACAATCGGAACCGACAACACCATTACATCGACCAGATCTAATGCCAAGGCAATGAGTTGCACCGTCAAGGACCTTGGTGACATCACTTATCAAGAGAAGAACAAGATTGTCGGTGAATGGCAAGCGCTCGACAACGGAATCGAATGGCAATTTACGATAAAGGCAGACGGCACATACGAACTCGCCGCCTTCGAAAATAACAAGAATATCGAAGCCAAGAGCGGAGTCTGGGAAATCTACGGCAACCAACTCATGATGCGCAACAGGGGCTGTCTAAACAAGGATGCCTGCACGACGAGTATTTACGGGGAAATTGAAAGTAAATCCAACGGGTTCTCGTTCAAGCATTCCGACCCGGACACGCCAAAGATTCCGACCGCCTTTGAATCTGTTCAATATGAGTGATTTTTTAGTTATGAGTTCCGAGTTACTAGTTACTGAGGTGCCTACGGCACAGTTCTAAGTTCGAAGTTACTAGTTACTAGAGATGTTCTTATTGCAATTTCTAGTAACTATTAGCTAATAGCTAATAACTAATAACTAGTATCTAGTAACTAAATTCTAGTAACTAAATAAAAAATTGTACCGTGCAACAGCGGTACATTTTTTATTTTTCTGCCAGAGGATTATATCATGAAACTTTACGTGGTGCAGATGAAGATATTGCCGGGTAATGTATCGGCAAATATGCAAACGATGAAGGCCGCTTTTGACCGTGCCAAGGCAGCCGAAGTCGATTGTGTTGTTTTTCCGCGATATGCATTAACCGGATCCAGCAATAAGATGCTCCCTGTGGATTGGGCCGAAATTCAAAAGTACGCTGGATCGATGCCGTTTTTCTTGAGCGGAGACGCCCTTGACGAAACGCCTGTTTTGGGTATTGCTCATGTGACTCATAGCAGCGATTTTTATGCAGCGGGACGCCGTGAATCCGAGAACAGGGAACTTGCGCACCTTGCCAAGGATAGCGCGAAGCCTATTGTTTGCGTGAACGGAGTGGGAACGGACAATACTGGCAAGAACATTTATGCGCTTGCAGGCGGGAGCCGCGTATTTGATTGCGACGGTCAAGTTATTTTCGAAATGCCGCTCTTTAAAGAAGCTGAAGCAGTCGTCGAATTTGTCGATGGGAATGTGCAAGTTTATGCGGAATCATCAAAACCTTATCCGAGTCAAATTGCGGAAATTCATGACGCGCTCGTGTTCATGATTCGCGAGAACCTGAAGATGTTCCACATTTCGCGCATGGTGATTGGCGCAAGCGGCGGCATCGACAGCGCTGTTTCGGCGGCGCTTTATGCAGAGGCTATTGGACCGGAGAACGTGTTCCTCGTGAACATGCCGACACGCTTCAATTCCGATACGACGAAGAACGCAGCTCGCGACCTAGCCGAAAATCTGGGAACGCCTTACATGGTCGCCCCGATTTCGGATATCATCGAGTCTATTTGTCATACGCTTGAACGCTGTTCTTTCGTGCGTAACGACACCGAAATGAAGGTCGTCGGAATCAACCACGAAAATTTGCAGGCTAGGACGCGTTCTGCTTCAATCCTTTCGACCGTGGCGTCAATCGTTGGTGCCGGAGTAACTTGCAACGGCAACAAGAGCGAGGCGATGGTGGGCTACTGCACGCTTTACGGTGACACTTGCGGTGTAATGTGCGCCTTGGGCGATTTATGGAAAACTCAAGTCTATGCGCTTGCCCGTTACATCAACCGTGACAAGGAAATCATCCCGAAAGCCTCGATTGACATTCCGGCGAGCGCGGAACTTAGCGAAGCGATGAATGTCGATGAAGGCAAGGGCGATCCGATTCTTTATCCGTACCACGACAAGCTTTTTGCGATGTGGGTCGAGAAGGGTGTAAGCCTTGCATATACCGAAAAACTTTTGATGGAAGGGACTCTCTGCGAAACGCTCAACGTTGACGATGCTTATTTCAAGTCGAAACTCCCGACAACAGATGCCGCACTTGAAGACATGCGCCATTGGTACCGCAGATTCAAGGGACTAGCACTTGCCAAGCGCATTCAGTTCCCGCCGATTCTTTCGCTAAGCGGCCATGCTTTTGGCGGGGAATACCACGAAAGCCAAGTATAACTTTGAAGACTGTCATGCCGGACTCCGTTCCGGCATCAGTTTTTACAAATGCAAAAAGACCGCTAAACGAAAAGCGGTCTTTTAAAATATTTTTGAAAGATTAGAATGCGTCGGCAGCAGCGTCGCTAGCTTCAGCAACAGCTTCGGCAGTCGGAGCGACTTCGGCAACAGCGGCCTTAACGGCATCTTCCGTAACGTCGTTCACGCCTTTTTCGACCATCGTAAGCTTATGTTCCTTGAAACGGTTCATAGCAATAGTCGTCGGCTTCTGCGTGAGCTGGATATACCCCTGCTTGGACTGATTGTTAATGAAGCGAGCTTCGTGAGCCATCATGACAACAGCACGGAAGACCGAGCCTTGACATTCTTCACTAGCATAAATATCATCAAGATAAACTCTTTGAGATTCAGCCATAAGGTACCTCGAAAAATTTTAGAAGAGGGAGAGGGATTCGAACCCTCGTTACCGTAAGGTAAACACGCTTTCCAAGCGTGCGCCTTCAACCACTCGGCCATCCCTCCATTAGGATGTGCGCCAAATATAGGTTTATATTTTTGTTTTGTCAACCGATTTCGCCCTTTTTTGCGTAAAAAAAAGCAAAAAAATCTCTTTCATTTAACTCAATTCGTCCCATACAACCTGCATCAACGGTTCAAGCGTTTTCGGAGTGAAATCGAACTTGATGTTTGCCGTGGCGAAAAGTTCCGGAATCGGACGGCTACTGCCCAGGCTTTCGGCCTTGAACAAGTCGTCAATCGCCTTTTGCGGATCTTTCTTGAAGTTCGCCCAGACCTGCAGAGCGCCAATCTGCGCAATGCCGTATTCGATGTAGTAGAACGGACATTCGAAGAGATGGAGCTGTTTCTGCCACAGATTCCTGCGGACAGCTTCAAGACCGCTGTAATCGACGCCAGCATCATAACGGTCCATGATTTCGCTCCAGATGTCGCTGCGGTCTTCGGCGGTATGCTCCGGGAAGTTATACAGGCGGTGCTGGAAGCTGTCAATGCTCGCAACCCACGGGAACAGCCAAACCACATCGGCTAATTCGCCTTCGACGCTGCGGGCTATCGCTTCATGGTCGTCGCCGTAGAACGGCTTCAAGTTCGACATGCCAATAAGTTCCATGCTCATGCTTGCCACTTCGGCAAATTCAGCCGGCACATCGCGGTAAGCGAAAATCGGCTGGTTCGCAAGCGCAAACTGATGGAACGAATGTCCGGATTCATGCAACAACGTGTAGATGTCGCGGTCCGTATTCGCTGAATTCATGAAGATGAAGGGGAGGCGGCTTTCGTCAAAACCGATCTGGTATCCGCCAGGAGCCTTGCCGAGCCTCGAATCTGGGTCGATGAGCTTTTTAGCCTGCATCTCGCGGGCCCACTTGCCCGCCTGCGGATGGATACTCTCGAAAATGCAATCGACTTTTTCTATCAATTCGTCACCGCTATGATAAGGCTTGAGCGGCGGACGGTTAAGCGGATCGACATCCAAGTCCCATGGACGCAACCTGGAAAGTCCCATTTTCTGGGCACGGCGCTTGTACATTTCCTTCTGCAACGGAAGCACAAGCTTCTCGATGCTTTCATGGAAGTTTTCGCAGTCGGCAGGAGTGTAATCAAAACGGTGCTTGGCGAGGAATATGTAATCGACAAAATCCTTGCAGTGCGCGTTCTTCGCGATTTGCTTGCGAATTGCAAAGAGTTTGTCGTAAGATTCGTCGAGCGCTTCCTTGTCCTTGAGACGGCGCTCCCACATCGCTCTCCATGCACGTTCGCGAAGTTCGCGGTCCGTCTTTTCCATGTAAGCGCTTAACTGCTGCATAGTCTTGACTTCGCCATCGAATTCGACGCTCATGCCTCCCGTGATTTTCTGGTATGCCTGGATAGCCTTGTTTTCTTCGGTCTCCAGCGGAATGTTGTCGGGGGAGAACAAGTCCAAGGAAACTTGCACGCCTTTCAGCCTTTCACCAAATTCTCCCTTGAGAGCGTCCTTGGATGGATGAGCCATCAGCTTGCGGTTCAACTTGTCGTCGTATTCAATCATTAACGGCTGGATTTTTTCGATAAAACCAGCATAAGCCTTTGCTGCCTGTTCGTCACGGGTGTCGCAGGTCATTGCGACATAGCGCCGGGAACTCTCTTCACCAAGAACCGATTCCACTTCGCTCCAGTCCATAATCCACTGGCGAAGCTTATCCATGTTCACGGGTATTTCACGCTGCAAAAGCGCTCGATACAATTTAGAAACAGCTTTTTCATCATCCGGATTCAAATCGTCCGGAACAAAGTTGCGTTTTGCCATGTTAGTCTTACTTCAGAATAAACTTGCCGAGTTTGCCGACCCATTGGTCAACAAGACGCTTCATAAGCTTCTCGCGAACAGCGCCTTCGAGTTTCAATACGTCATCAGAATCGACATCACGTCTGATTTCCACATCCTGGGAAACTGATTTGCCACCCTCTGCAAGGGACACGTCAAGATAACCGGCAATGGCGTAGAACTTGACTTCGTTGAGCTTGAAGATGCGCATGTCAATCGGGAAAGCCGCGTTCAAGTGCATGTCGTTGTCGCCCGGAGCAAGGACCATGGAATCCTTCAGAGTAAGCGGAAGCGTGATAAGAGTATCGAACTTCAGTTCGATTTTTAGTTCGTTAATCCACAGCGTGTCCTTACCGCCATTGTTCGCGTTCAGATACACGTCGAAGTTAGCAGCACCCAGTTCTGTGTTGATGATTCCATTAGCCAGGTCCTTCACCAATTTAACGGCATCCGGATTCGGAATGAAGCCCTGGAGCCCTTTGTCAACGAGTTCGAGAATCGGCGGATCGATAACGACAGAGTCGAAAGTCAGGTCCTTGTATTCAAACTTGGTCTTGATGAGAATTTTCGCCGCCTGGATTTTTTTCATCAACGAGCAGCCAGTAAAAGACGTAACCGCAAGTGCAAAAATGCCTGCGAGAACGATGGATGTAATGCGTGAGAATTTGGTTTTCATAATATCTCCTTGTCTTTCAATCCCTATTATAAAAAATTTTATTGAAACTCTGTCACTTCGCTCTGAATTTTGTCAATGTTTGGATGAGCTTTTCGTAATCGATGGGTTTTGCGAGATGACCGTCCATACCAGCAAGCAAGGCGTTTTTCCGGTCTTCCTCGAAAGCATTGGCCGTCATGGCGACAATCGGGATGTTGGCCTTGCGGGGGTCCGGCAAGCAGCGAATCGCCCTTGTGGCATCATAGCCGTTCATGCGCGGCATCTGGATATCCATCAGCAAGAGTTCGTATGTGCCAGGGGAGGCTTTGCAGACCTTTTCAACGGCGACATCACCATCGTTGGCGGAATCGACAACAACGCCTCTTTCAATCAAGATTTCTTCGGCGATTTCACGATTCATCTCGTTGTCATCTACAAGCAACACCCTCATGCCCTTTAACGATGTCGATGTTGATTCATTCTCGACCGGATCCTCTTGTTTGAAATCATCGCACCACTTCATGGGGATGAACACCGTAATTTTAGTCCCTTTGCCTTTTTCTGATTCAATTTTAATGGTACCACCCATGAGTTCCGTAAGCTTTTTCACAATCGTCATGCCGAGGCCGGTCCCCTGGATTCGACTTACGGTGGTAGAACTTTCTCGGGCAAACTCGTCAAAAATATGATCAAGGAAATCAGGACTCATGCCGATGCCCGTATCTTCTACAGTCAACGCATAATTGCTATACCCTTCGCGGTCGCAGGGGAGTTCCTTGAGAGAGCATGTGATGGAGCCGCCTTCGTTCGTATATTTGATGGCGTTACCGATGATGTTTGCCGCAATTTGGTTGACTCGGTCGCAGTCTATACAAACGTACTTGTGATCGACGTTCGAAATGGTCGCGACAAACGTTATCCCTTTGGATTCCGCATGGGAACCGTACGTTGTCGATAAAGCCATGATGAGGCTTTCCAAGTCGCACTTCTGTTCGCTGAGAATAATCTTACCTGATTCGATGCGGGACATTTCTAGAACCTGGTTTACAAGCGACAAAAGTTGGCGACCGGCAATGTCAATTTTATCCAAGTAGCGATTGACCATTTCGGGATTGTCGATGTGTTTTTTGGCCATGGCGGTAAAGCCAGTCACCGCATTCATCGGCGTACGGATGTCGTGCGACATATTGAACAGGAACGCCGTCTTGGCGTTGTTCGCTTCGCGAGCGGCCGACAAGGCGAGCGAGAGCCTGCGGTTGGCCTCGATTTCTTTAGACTTTTCGGCGGTGATGTTGCGGAAAAGGATAACGCCCTTCTGGACAATGTCCTTCTTGATTTCAACAGGAATATAGACCATGGTGATATATTGGGTTTCGTCCCTTGGTCCTGGTCCGCTGAATACGACACTCGGAATATCCTTCGGGACGCGCCGTCCCTTGATGATGTCATCAAAGAAATACTTGAAATCTTGTCCGTTCTGCTGGTCGTCCAAGGTCTTGATGAACCCTGTTCTCATGTCGTCAATCGTGCCTTGCTTGGGAATCGGCAACGGAATAGAAGAGAAATCCTGGAATGTCTGCTTTTCGGCATCGACAAGAACAATAGCCTTGGCAATGGCGTTTTCAGCCTTGGCGATATAGCCGGCAATCCTGTTCTGGCGCGCCTCGCTACGCATCATCAGGAACTGGACAAACACGAGGTAGGCGATATACCCGAAGAAAATGAGGATGAGCAGGAACTGCAACGTACGGCCAGCTTGGATGCCCATGGAATAAAGGCTCTGAGCAGCCTCGGACGGAAATATCGAATAAACATTCAGCGGGACCGTATGGAGCGGAGCCATGTAACCTTGAATGTCGTCGATGGCTCCGTTAAACTTGAAATTTGTCGGCGAGAGCGTCGTGTAAGCATTAATGACCTTATTCCTGTTTTCGGCATCGAACATCGAAGTATAGAGAACGCTCTTGAAGTTGTCCCTAAACAGTCCTTGAATTGCAGACTGCTTTAAATCAAACGAAATAAGCGGGATTACAGTTCGTCCTTCCGTATTCACGATGCCGGCAGAAGCGTTTGCACCATAGACCTTGTATTCCAGTAATCTCTTGATTGTGTTTTCGTCGAAGGTGGAGGAGAGCACGCCAACGACATTTTCTTTGGAAATAATCGGCGCATAAAAAACGACCATCGCCATGGAAGTCTTGGTCGGCATGACCACAAAGATTCCGCTGTTTCCCTTCATGCCATCCGTATAGAACCACTTGTTGTCGGATTTTATTTTTTTCCCGTTAGAGGTCAACATGACCCCATCTTTATCCGTAAACTGCAAGTGGTCGAACTGCACAATCTTTTCGAGTTCTGCAAGATAAACCATGTTAAGTTCGCCATCCCGAAGGTCATTCGAACTCAGTTTGGCTATGGCCTCGATGGACTTGAGCGAATTCATGAAAATATCATCAAGTTTATCGGCCATGGCATTGGTGATATCCTTGATATAGTCCCTGTTTCGGGTGATGACCGCATTTTTGTCTTCTTGCTGGAATGCCGCAAAAGCCTCTATGATAAAATAAGCGACAAGAATCAGCGGTGCGAATCTTATGATGGAATACTTTAAGCGTATTTTCTTGTTTTTTACCATTTGAAACTCAAATCAATTTCCAGCAACTATCCGGGATATTTTGACAGAAATATAACCTATTATTTAAAACCGATTTATTTTAAGACCGAAAAGACACCCTTTGTGACGTAAACCATTTTTTATATGATTTTTTTGTGCAAAACATTCTTTTTTTTGAAAATAATGTAGTTTTCTACTGACTTAATATTCCAACTTGGAATAATTACAATCAAGGAATTTAAATGAACCGTTACGATTTGGTATTGCTTGGACTCATATTGGAGCATGAGCGCAGCGGATATGACATCATCACGGAAATCCGTGACCGTGAGCTCGATCGTTGGGCGAAAATCAGCACATCGACTGTTTACAATAGATTGATAACGCTTGAAAAAAACGAATGCATCGTAGGGCATTCCGAACGTGACGGAAACCGCCCAGAACGCATGGTATTCAACATTACCGACAAGGGCAGGGAAGTCCTGCGCAAGGAAGTCCTCAAGCATTTGACCGGTTTCAACGACGATCCGCGTACCCTCGGTTTTGCGTTCCTCTATGGTGCCAATAACAAAGAACTTATTCGCACGCTTGAAGTTCATGAAAGACGTCTAGTGCAAGAAATCGAGAACCTCGAGAAGATGATTGCCGAGGAACCGCGCCCGACGCTTTACCCCGAAGGCCCGTTCCTCAACTGCATGAGCCGCGACCATATTCTTGTGGAACTCAAGTACGTGCGTGCCGCCATCGGCATTTTGCGCGACCCAGTCCGCAACAAGAAACTCGACGGCTACTTCTACATCAACTTCGGTAACCGCGATTTCGAGAACTTCAACCAAAAAAAAGATTAGTAGACAGTAGTCAGTAGGAAGTAGACAGGTATAATTTGGCGGCGAAGCCGCAATTATAACACTTCCTACTTCCTACCTCCTACTTCCTACTTTTCTATATTTACCGCGTTAAAATTAACAACCCCCTCTCTAACGGAGATACAATGGCTACAAAACAAGTGAAGAAGAGCGCTGCAAAGAAGGCCCCGGCTAAGAAGACCGCCAAGGCCGCTGCCCCGAAGTATGGCTACTTTGATGACGCTGCAAAAGAATACGTGCTCACCACCCCGGCAACCCCGATCAAGTGGTGCAACTACGTCGGTACTCTTAACTTCGGCGGTATCGTCGATACGACCGGCGGCAC
>JAFWRL010000186.1 GCA_017520105.1 Fibrobacter sp. | reverse complement strand
CCTTAAGTTTATTCAACGAGTGTCTCGTCAAGATGTCTTCCCGGCCTCTGAACCGGCGGACAGCACTTAGCACTTTAGTGCTTAGTGCGCATGGCCACCAAGGTGGGGATCTCCACTTGTTGCTGAAATAATGCATACGAGAATATGGCCATGGAAAAATCCGACAAAAAATGGGGCGGACCTATTGACAACCGTCTCGTGTTTGTGTATATTTAATAGTGAACAAATGTGTATCTTTGTGCCTTGCGGTTTTTGCTTGTCCGCAAGGAAGGAGTTGAAAATGAACAAAAAAGAGCCTGTTGTGTTGAATTCTGAGGTAGAAATGAGCAAAACGTTGCAGATTCGCAATAGTACCATCGATTTCTTGGTGTTTACCAAGCAGAATTCTCAGGATTCGATAGAAGTGCGCGTCCAGTATGAAAATGTGTGGCTCACGCAGGACGGAATTTCAAGGCTGTTCGATGTCGATAGGTCCGTAGTCACCAAGCACTTAAAGAACGTTTTTGAGACCAACGAGTTGGAAGAAATTTCAGTATGTGCAAAATTTGCACATACTGCCGCCGACGGCAAGACTTACAATACCAAATTCTACAATCTCGATGCGATAATTTCGGTGGGATACCGCGTGAATTCTATCCGCGCAACGCAATTCAGGCAATGGGCGACCAACGTTTTGCGCAATTTCGCGATAAAGGGTTATGTTCTCGACAAACAACGCCTGGAAAACGGTCAGATTTTTGACGAAGAATACTTTGAGAACCTGCTCGAAGAAATTCGGGAAATCCGGATGTCGGAGCGGAAATTCTACCAGAAGATTACCGATATCTACGCGACGAGTGTCGATTACAGCCGGGATGCCGTCACGACAAGGGATTTTTTCGCAAATGTGCAGAACAAGTTGCACTGGGCTATCCACCGGCATACGGCTGCCGAACTCATTATGGAACGCGCCGATGCGAAAAAGACGCACATGGGCTTGACGACCTGGCGCAAGGCGCCTGACGGGAAAATCGAGAAGTCGGATGTCAGCATTGCGAAGAACTACCTTTCAAAGGATGAATTGCATCAACTGGAACGATTCGTGACAATGTACCTTGACTATGCGGAATTTCAGGCGAAACGGCAGATTCCCATGACGATGGAAGATTGGGCGCTTCGCCTCAACAAGTTCCTGGATTTCAACGAGGTGGAGATTCTGACAGACAAGGGTCGGGTGTCGGCTGAAATTGCAAAGGCTTTTGCCGAAAGTGAATTCGAAAAATACCGCGTTGTCCAGGACAAACTGTTCAAGAGCGATTTTGACAAGTTCCTGAATGAAGCGAAAGCGATTGAAGAAAAGAAGTGAAAACTTCGTGCCGCGAGAGCCCGCCCCTGCGCAGCAGGGAACGCCCGTAAGTTCGGTCTACCGCCCGATGATGCTCAACAACTTCCACGTGATTTTCACCGACATCCCGAGCGCCGAGATGATCAAGTATGCCGCGAACTCCATGCTCGCGACCCGCATCAGTCTAAAAGGCCCGAGGATGTGAAGGCCCTCATCAAGACCGCCGAGAAGAACGGCTATAAGATGGGCGTGCTGAAGGCCGTCGAAGAAGTCAACGAATACCAGAAAACAGTACTTTTCAAAAAGTTGGCGGTCCGTTTCGGCGGGGTGGAGAATCTGAAAGGCAAGACCATCGCCATGTGGGGCCTCGCCTTCAAGCCCGAGACCGACGACATGCGCGAAGCCACTGCCCTCGTGCTGATTGATTTGCTAGTGAAGGCCGGCGCAGTCGTGCGCGTGTACGACCCGGTCGCCATGATCGAATGCAAACGCAGAATGGCTGGGCGAGAAGACGCCGCGACCATCGCAAGCCAAATCGTTTACTGCAAAAATGGGTAGCTGACAGGGGCGTTTTTCTTTAAAATGCGTTTTTTTGACACTTTGTGTCAAAAATAGGATGTATATTTGTTGGTGTATAAATGTGTTGTCATTGCAAGTTAAACTTGAAAATTGTATATTAGGAGATAATTATGGCCCTTGCAATAAGCAATATCCCGATTTTGACGGGAATGGCTGCCGAATCCTTCGTGAAGAACGCGGAAGAGGCAGAACGGAGCCGCGGTTCCATCGACTTCACCCGACAGCATGCCGAGTGGAGTGGTTTTGATATGCGTAATGCCGCGCGAATTGCTAAGCTGAGGGCCGAAGGAAAATGGCCTTTCTAGAATCTCGTTGTATTCGAACGGTCCTCACGCCGGCGGTTCTCAATTGTTGCGAAGCCTTTTCCTGTGGTAACGAGGACCTTGATGCTTTTTTCGTCAACGATGCCGTCAGGTACAGCCAGCAGTTGATGGGAAAAACCTACGCTTTTGTTGATACCCTTTCTTTGAAGGATATCGTTTGTGCGTTTACTGTATCTAATGCGAGTATTTTCACGAATTACTTGCCTAATGCTCGCAAAAAATCCATAGGCAGGAATCTTCCGTGGGAAAAACGTGATTTGATTTATCCTGCGGTACTGATTGGTCGCCTTGGTGTAAATTCTGCTTATAAGAAGCGACATGTCGGTAGTGAGCTGCTAGATTACATCAAGCAGTGGTTTGTGGATCCGGACAACAAGACGGGGTGCCGCTATCTGGTTGTCGATGCGTATAACCAGCCGGTCCCTTTGTCTTTTTACGAGCGCAATGGTTTCAAATATATGTTTTCTTCGGAACAGCAGGAGTGTGTATATCGAAACATTGATTCTGCGGAAAAGTTGCACACCCGTATGATGTATTTCGATTTGATGCTGCTTTCGTCTGAAGAAGAAGGAATTGCCCTGTAGTAGCTTTTGTCATTAATTAGTATGTCTTTCCCAGCTTGACCCGGGCAGACAGCACTTAGAGTAAGGCTCTTTAGCGCATATGG
>JAFWRL010000185.1 GCA_017520105.1 Fibrobacter sp. | reverse complement strand
TTGTAAGCAAAAAAATGTTCGTCAAGAAGTAGAATGCTTGAACGAATTTAATGAAATCTTATTCTTCATTTGCAATGCCGATGTACTATTCAGTGCATCGGTTTTTTGTTTTCTAAATTTCTACTAACTCCAATAGCCTCATTCCTAACCACTAGCCGCTCACTATGCTCTCATCCCGCTTGCCTAAAGATCTTTCTCCGTCGCCGTTCTTTGCCGAACTGGAACGCGCGAAAGCTGAAGTGCTCGCGGAGTGTGCTAATGCGGGTGGTCGCGTTGGGAATGTTGCCGAACTTCCGTTTATCGACATGACGGTGAGCAGCCCGGTCAAGGCGGGGCTGCCGATTGACTTGGATGCGGCGGTGGACGAAGGCCGCGAATCCTTCGGTTGCTGGAATCCGGATGCGGCGGGCTGGAAGTCTGCGCGCGAGGCGGTGGTGGAATATTACCGCGAACGCGGCGGTAACTTTACCGCAGGCCAGATTATCCTCACGGCAAGCACGAGCGAAGCTTATTCCGTTTTGTTCAAGACGTTCTGTGACCCGGGCGATGTAATCCTCACGCCGATGCCGGGCTACCCGCTGCTCGATACGCTTGCGCAGCTTGAACACTTGGAATGCGCACCGTACTTCCTTGAACTTAGACGAAAGAAAGCCCGCAAGATCGCTACAGACGAGAGACGAACGAAAAACGTCATTCTGAGCGAAGCGAAGAATCCAGTAACATCAACTTTCCGCTTTGTTCTCGATACCGACAGCTTGCTCGCCGCTCCTGAACGTGCGAAAATCCTGCTGCTGGTCAGTCCGCACAACCCGACGGGACATTGTGTGTCGCGTGAAGAATGGAATGCGGCAGTCCGCTTCTGCGAAGAGAACAACATGATTCTCGTCGTCGATGAAGTCTTCGGCGATTACGCTTTTTCGCCGGAGGTCCGCCGCAGTTGGGAATTCCTGATGGGCGGCGAGCCGGAGCCTGTGAACTTCTTTGATGCGGGTGGCGGCGACTTCGTCAACCTCCCCGAAGACGGCCCGAAGTGCCCGATTTTCTGGCTGAACGGTCTCAGCAAAGCCGTGGGCTCGCCGCAGCTAAAGCTTGGCTGGATGGCGTTCTACGCCCCGCGTGAACGTTTCGAAGAAATCCGCGCGGCTCTCGAATTCGTCGAAGATGCCTACTTGAGCGTCTCGGCTCCCGCGCAGGCCCTCGGCATTTCGCTGTTGCCCAAGGCCGGCGCTTATGAGACCCGAGTCAAGGAACGCCTCCTCACAAACTGGCAGACGCTCCGTGAAGCGTTCCCTTCCAAATATTGCCCTGAAGTGCTTGGCGGCTGGTACGCCGTGGTGCGTCTCGGCGAAGATGATGAAGAAATCACGCTTAGACTGCTCCGCGAAAAGCACGTGCTTGTGCAGCCGGGATTCTTCTTCGATTTTGACGAAGACGGCTGGGTGGTCGTGAGCTTGTTACAAGACCCTGCGCAGTTCAAAGAAGCGATTTCGCGCATTAAACAATAAACAAAAAAGCCCTCGCATCTGCGAAGGCTCTTTCTACAACTTAATTTCGATTAAATCCCGTTCACTTGGAACATCTGGGTGATGTTCTTGGACGTGACCTTGATAATCTTCAGACCTTTGTTCTGGAAACCTATGTTCAGGCTTTGGCCATCGCTGAGAATTTCCTGTTCAATCTTGCCGTTGAGGCCGAACACCTGGACCTTGAACGGGGCCTTGTTCGCATTGCTGATTGTAACGAAAGAGGAATTGCGGATAAGATCGAAGGCGTTTGCACTGAAGAGACGGCCAGGAACGATACCCTCTTGTTCCTTCTTTTTCTTTTCTTCCTCTTCTTTCTTCTTCTTTTCCTCTTCTTCTCTCTTCAGCTTTTCATCGATGTCTTCCACATCACTGCCGATACTATCGACTGGAGCGCGCTTGCTCAAGATGTAGCCGAGGGCGCCGACGAGCGGAGCGTTGATATCGACGCAGACTTCGTTCACTTGCCAGTTGGAGACGTTTCCGTCATGGCTTCCGCTATTGAAGTTTCCTGCAATCATGCCGCCCAAGAGCTTGTTCTTTTCTGGCGGGTTCGGAGCGCCGTTGACATCGCGACCCGGATCTTCATTGCCGTAGTAGCCGCGGTGGTGTGGCCTCGTGGGGGCCTTGGCTCCGTTACGGGTGTAGCCCACGACGTATGACTTCTTGTCGTTGTTGTCGCCAAGGAGGTAGGCGATATTCTTTTCGATGGCTTCGTCGTAGATTTTGTCCTTGGAGAATTTGGCATAAAGTGCGTAAAGGAATGCGCCGCCAGAAGGAGAACGGGTGGGGAAGCCTGCCGTCTTGGCATCCTTGATGAAGATGTCCTTGTTCTTATAATCGGGCAGGTTGTACATGTTTTCAAGGTAGTTTTCCGTACCGGCGAGGTCGCCCTGCGGGTGCCATTTGAAATAGAAGTCGCCCAAGATGTATGTAATCGGGCTTGCATCGGAATAGCTCAAACGAGTGAATTGGTTCTTTTCGAAGTCAATCTTGTCGTAGAACTTTCTCGCTTCGGTCACGTAAGAGGAATCTCTTGTCGTACGGAAAAGTTCCATGGCTGCAAGGCACGGACCGTCTTCCCAAATGCCTTGCCACCAGCTGCTTTCGTAGAATCCTTGGGAATTTGTGACACCCTTATGTTTCTTGGAGTATGCAAAAGCTGTTTTTGCGGCTTTCAAGTATTTTTCGCGATTTTTTTCATCTGGGTCCATACGGGCCATAACCGCAAGCATTGCGGCAGCCATGCCCGGCGTGTAGGCGTCATCTGCATTACCTTTGATTTCGCGAGGTTCGCCGCCGTCACCCGTTCCGAGTTTGGTCATTGCCCCGGCGGTTACCCACTTGTTGTGGTCCTGGTTGCCGTTGCCTTTCACGGTCACGAAGTTGTTCTCGTCAATGGCGGCTTTGACCCAGAAGTCTGCTTCATAGCGGAGTTCTTCGAGAAGGTCGCGCACATCGTTTGGCTTGCCGCCTTTGCGGGTGTAGTCCTTGCTGGCTTTGTAGTCCGTGTAGTCACCGGTATAAAGATCGTAGAATCCCTTGGTGAATTCGGCGAAGCTGAGAGCTAAAACGTAAGAAGCAAAACCCTGGCTCTGGCCATACATCACGTGGTCGCCACAGTCGAACCAACCGCCGCTCACGTCCTTTCCATTGTATTTGTCGCCCGTAAAGCTGGTGGGATTGTTTGTTCCGTCGAGAATCCAGTTCGGACCCTGACCTGAGCGCTGGGCTCCGTAAAAACGCGTCGTCATCCAAGCGGCTTCGATAAAATCGTCATCGCTTAGTGCGAAACTATCTGTGAATGTGAGGCCAAATACAGCAAGGCCTGCCAAAAAAGTCTTTTTCAACATACTCGTCCTCTAAGGGTTTCCCATCCACACTTTTTGAAACCACAATATAAAATTTTATAAAAAAAATTCATGAAAAATAAAATTCATAATTGAAGAAATGTGATATATTCCGTTTTTTTTGTAATTTTTTCGTTTCGTTTTAAAAAGTTTTTGAAAAAATTTACCATTTACGATATATTTGTTAACGGAGCGAGGCTAATTGTTGGGCCCTTTAACAAATATGGGATGCTTTATGAAACGAGTTGTTTCAATTTTCGCCTGTGCTGGCTTTTTTGCCTACTCCGCCGCTCAGGTCTCTCTTCAAAATGTTTCAGGTTCCTTGGAATCTGCTTATGCTGAATGGGCTTCGGACGGTTCCGATAGCTACAATGTCTATTATTCGGGGGCTGGGGCGAAAGACGTCAAGGTCGATGCTCCGCTCATCCGCAAATATGGTTCCAAGTTCCGCGTCGATGCTGTGGGCCTCAAGGCGGGGGATTACACGCTCAAGGTCGTTTCGGTCAAGGGCGGCAAGGAAGGGGCCGCGGCCACTTCAAAGTCGATTTCTGTCAAGGCGCATGACCGCAGCGGTTTTGCGTTTAGTGATGGGCACGTCCCCGGCGCGTACAACACCGACGGAACGCTCAAGAAGGATGCGGTAATCCTTTACATCTCGGAATCGACCAAAAATACGGTCAAGCTCGATGTAGTCAAGGATAGCAAGGGTGGTGTCGAATCTTGCACCGGCCTTCAGAACATCTTGAACATCTACAAAAAAGGCTATGACACGCGTCCGCTCGCTATTCGTATCCTTGGCAATGTGACCACGCCCGAAGCAAACGACAAGGGCGATATTGTCGTGGATATGGGCAAAAAAGAAGGCCCGTCGCTTACAATCGAAGGCATCGGCAACGACGCAACGGCGAATGGCTGGGGCATCCGCGTCAAGGGCGCGCAAGATGTCGAAATCAGGAACCTCGGCGTCATGAACGTCAGTTCCGACGAAGGCGACAACATCAGTCTCCAGCAAGACAACAAGTACATCTGGGTGCACAACTGCGACTTTTTCTACGGTCTTGCCGGTAGCGATAAGGACCAAGCCAAAGGCGATGGCGCCCTGGATTGCAAAAAATCGACCTACGTGACGTTCAGTTACAACCATTTCTGGGATAACGGCAAGTCGAACCTTTTGGGCCTTTCCGAGGGTACGACTGAAGGGCTCTATATCACGTATCACCACAACTGGTACGACCATTCGGACTCCCGCCACCCGCGTATTCGTTTCTACAGCGCCCACGTCTATAACAACTACTACGATGGCAACGCCAAGTACGGCGCAGGTTCCACGCTCGGTTCGTCCGTATTCATGGAAGCGAACTACTTCCGCAACTGCAAATACCCGATGATGGCCTCGATGCAAGGGACGGACGTTTATGCCGGCGGCACCAAGCGTGACCCGAAAAATTACGGCACGTTCAGCGACGAAGACGGCGGAACCATCAAGGCCTACAACAATTATATGGAGGGAACCTATACGTTCATCCCGTATGGTGCGAGCAAGTATATGCTTAAGGGCAAGGAAACTGCCGTGGGTGACATCGATACAAAGGCCGATTTTGACGCTTACGTGGTGGATAGCCGCGACACAAAAGTCCCTGCGACGGTCAAGTCCTATGCAGGCGCAAATGCCTATAACAACTTCGATACCGACAAGTCTGTCATGTACAGCTACACCGCAGATTCCCCGAAAGTTGCGCGCGATAACGTGATTGCTTACGCTGGCCGCGTGCAGGGTGGCGATTTCAAGTGGACGTTTAATAATGCCGCCGACGATACAGCGTCTTCCGTGAACAAGAAACTTCAGGATGCGCTCAAGACCTACAAAGGCGGCACGGGCGAGGTGATGGAATATTCTTCATCCTCCAACGTCATCCTGAGTTCATCCACTAACGTCATCCTGAGCTCATCCACCAACGTCATCCTGAGCTCATCGAGCGAAGGATCCAGTAACAGTTCTAGTTCCAAGGTCGTTGAGCCCACCTCTTCCAGTGGAAAAGAACAGGGACTTGCCGCTTTTGCAAAAACGATGAGGGATATCTATTACGATTCCCCTTCGTCAAACTTGATTTTCAGCGCGGAACGTGTGACGAAATTGAAAATATTTGGTATCAATGGCCGTCAAATCGAATTGCCCGTTCTCAAAAAAATGGGGGATGTCCACATGCTCAATTTGTCCGCTCTTCGCGCCGGAATCTACATAGTCCGCTTCACGACTGGGCTTGGCCCGAGCACCGTGAAAATCGTAAAGAATTAATCCATTCACGCTGTCACCCCGGACCCGGTTCTCTTTGACTACTTAGGACTTCAGTCCTTACGTAGTCATGATCCGCGTATGGAGACGGGGGCGGCTTACGCGATATTTGTAAACGATTGTAAACGTTGGGGCGGTTCTTTGTGACGTCAAACAATGTATCCAAATAAATTACAACTCTTTTTCCGCATATTTTCTATTTTTCATTTGGGATTAATATGGTTGCGGAGATTGGGTGAACCCAAAAGGATGTTTATGAAAAAAGTCTTCGCATTTCTAATGTGCGCCGCCGTAACTTCTGCTATGGCGGTGAGTGCTAGCCGCCTCGGCCCTGTTAGCACGTACGGTGAACTTAAGGCAAACGGCGGCAAGCTTTCCGGTTCTTGCCCGCAGTACGCAAACCAGGCGGTTCAGGTCAAGGGCATGAGCCTCTTCTGGAGTTCGGGTGCTGATAGCTCTACCGTTTTCTATTCCGAAAAGGCTGTGAACGCCATGGTGAAGCAGATGAACATTGAAGTCATTCGCTTTGCAATGGGTGTAACTCAGGAAAAATTCCAGGACCAGGGGCGTGGCTACTTGAGCAGCGCGCAGGGTGAAACCTTGCAGAAGGGTTACCTCAAGAACGTGGTCAATGCCGCTATCGAAAACGACATTTACGTGATTATCGACTGGCACATTGAAAGTGCAAACGGCAATACTTCTGAAGCTGTCAAGTTCTTCGAATATGCCGCTAAGGAATACGGCTCCTACAACAACGTGATTTTCGAAGTGTGGAACGAACCGGTCGGTGCCGATATGGGTACGGTTGCTTCTCACGCGAACTCCGTGATTGCCGCTATTCGTAAGCATTCCGACAACCTCGTGCTCGTGGGTAGCCCGGAATGGTCCAGCCATCCGGAACAGTGCGCTCAGGCTGGCATTAACGATAAAAACTACGGTTGCACCCTCCATTTCTATGCCGCAACGCACCAGACGGGTAACGGCGGTTACAATGACCGTGCCGCTCAGGCTATGTCTAAAGGCGTTCCCGTGTTCGCTACAGAATGGGGTACGGTCAGTGCCGACGGTAACGGCTCTCCGAACCAGGGCGCAAGCGAGGCATGGATTAACTGGATGAACCAGAACAAGGTTTCTTGGGCTAACTGGTCTGCTTCTGCTATCAAGGAACAGTCCGCTGCATTCCAGAACCTCGCTATTGACAACGGACTTACCTTCACGAATTCCGGCAACATGGTCAAGGGCTGGATGAACGGAACGAGCGGTTATAAGGACTGCGGACTCCAGAATGGTAACGCTTCTTCTAACAGCGGCTTCTCTACTGGCGTTGCTAATGGCACAAAGACGGACATTATCGATGACATGGAAGACGGCGACCGCTTTGCCTACTCTGGTGGATGGTGGTCTGCATTTGCTGATTCCGACGACGATACGGACGGCAAGGGCGAAACCTCTATCTCTAACAAGAAATGGGAAAACGATTTCGGCAAGCAGGTTTACGATGTGTTGATGCCGAAGAAGGGTGACAAGAACACCTCTAAGTACATGGTGGGTATCGAAGACATCAAACTTGCCAAGGGTGCTTACAAGTATGCTCCGTATGTGGCTATTGGTCTCAACCTCAAGCGTGATACGACCGAAATTGACCTCTCTGCTTGCAAGTCCATCAGCTATAAGTTCAAAGGTGCTAGCCACAACTTCCGTGTTGAAACTTCTCTCGTCACGAACTGGAACTTCCATCACGTGAACAAGGACGGTTCCGAGGAATGGAAGGAAGTGGAACTCACTTGGGACCAGTTCACTCAGGAAAGCTGGGGTGATGACGACAAGCACTTCAGCCTTGGTGAAAAGGGCATGAACAAGGTGCAGCGTTTTGCTTGGGAAGTCAAGGGTGCTCTCGACGTTCCGGATAGCAAGAACCAGCCCAAGTACAACTATCTCTATGTTGACGATGTCCGCTGCAACGGCGTCTCCATCACCGCTATCAGCGAAGGTGCTGGTCCGGCTCCGACCTCTTCTTCCGCAACAACGCCGAAGTCCAGTTCTGCAACGGCAAAGTCTAGCTCCGCTACGACTCCGAAGTCTTCTTCTTCTGTTGAGGTCGTTCCGGTTACGGATCTCATGATTATCGACGATATCGAAGACCTCGACGAAGTGGCCAACACGACTGGTACATGGTACGCTTACACCGACAAGGACTCGAAGGGTCTTTCTACGATTTCGAACGAATATGATAATACGCTTGGCGGCTATGTCGTTGTGTTCCCGGGTTCGAAGGACGCAACCAATGGTACCAAGGGATTCGTCGCCATTAACGATATCGTCTGGAATCAGGGCGAATACGCATACGCTCCGTTTGTGGCTCTTGGCCTCAATATGGATGCCGATACTTCCAAGGGAACTGACTTGAGCAAGTGCACTGGTCTCAGCTACCGTTACAAGGGCGCTTCTCACAAGTTCAAGATTCAGGACGGTCAGGTGACAGACTATGCTTACCATGAACTCCTTTCTAAGGACTCTCCGGAATGGACTACAGTCGTGATTCCTTGGGAAAAGCTCGAACAGCCGGTCTGGACGCAAGACCCGAAGGAATTGAACCATGCCGCTATCAAGAAGATGGCTTGGGAAGTCGTTGGCTACGAAGGCTTTGACGAACAGCCCGAAATCAAGTACCTCTATGTGGATGACCTCAAGTGCGTCAGCGGCACGATTGGCATCAAGACGATTGCCCGTGCAGCAAGTGGCTTGAAGCTTGGATTCAAGGGCAAGATGCTCAGCGCGAACTTTGTCAAGGCAGGCAAGGCATCTGTCCAGGTGTTCGACATGATGGGCCACGTTGTTGAAAGCTTCAACGAAAATGTGACTGCCGGTGCACACCAGTTCTCTCTCAAGAACGTGAGCACGGGTAACTATGTCGTGCGTGTTATGATGAATGGTGCAAGCAAGACTGCTCGCATTTCCATCAAGTAAAGACTGATGCGTTCCTTATGTCGGGAACGCTTAAGTAACCATCAAAAATGCCCCGGACGAATGTCCGGGGTGTTTTTGTCATCCCGGCCTTGTGCCGGGATCACCTTACACAGAACTTATTGCAAATCGCGTTGCAGTACTTCACACTTTGCCTTCGCCCATTCTTCGAATGTGTCGTCGGCGAGGTGGTCCTTGGCTTCTTGCATCAGGTGCAGGTAGAAGTGCAAATTGTGAATGCTCGCGAGTGTGTAGCCGAGTGATTCTCCGGCGTGGTGCAAGTGGCGCAGGTAAGCGCGGCTGAAGTTCCGGCAGCAATAGCAGTCGCAATTCGGATCCACCGGCTTGTCGTATTCTTCGGCGTGGCGGGCTGCCTTGTAGCGGAGCACGCCTTCGCTAGTGAACAACATGCCGTTGCGGGCGTTGCGCGTGGGCATAACGCAGTCGAACATATCCACGCCGCGCCCAATCAGTTCGAGTAAATTCCATGGCGTTCCGACGCCCATCACGTAACGCGGGTGGTCCGTAGGCAAATAGTCCGTGCAAAAATCGGCGATTTCGTACATCGTCTCGGTCGGTTCGCCTACAGAGAGGCCGCCCATGGCGTAGCCGTCGGGGCCGAGTTCCGCGATGCGTTCAATCGCCTGCTTGCGCAAGTGCGTGTGCATCCCGCCCTGGATGATTCCGAAAAACTGTTGGTTGTAGCCGTGAATCGGCGGGTGTTCTTTGAGCCATTCCATCGCTTCGGCTGTCCAGCGGAGCGTGTAATTCAAGCTGTGTTCCGCCTCTTTGACCGTGCTTGGGTACGGCGTGCATTCGTCAAGCGCCATGATAATGTCGGCACCGATTTCGCGCTGGGCGTTCATCACGCTGGCTGGGCTAAAGAAATGCTTGGAACCGTCCAGAATGCTCCTGAATTCCACGCCTTCGGGCTTGATTTTGCGAAGTCTTTCAAACTCCACACCTGGAATCCGCCGCTGTCCGTAAGCACAGGGCCGTCCCAGCTCATGAACTTGTGGATGCCACCGGCCGCCGCAATTTTGGGCGTTGTCGGGCGCAAGTACAAGTGGTACGTGTTTGCGAGGATAATCTGAGCCTTGATGTCTTCTTTCAGTTGTGCTGGCGTTACCGCCTTGACCGTTGCTTCGGTGCCCACCGGCATAAAAATTGGCGTATGGATGTCGCCGTGGTCGGTATGGACAATCCCGAGGCGCGCCTTGGACTTTTTGGACGTCTTTAAAAGTTCGAAAGTCTTCATGCTTGCAAATGTAGAATTTTATGGGATAGAAGGGGAGGGCTGTCAATGCAAATAAAAAAGACTCAGTTTTCACTGAGCCTTTTTCTGCGGTCGGACAGACTTGAACTGTCATGAGATCGCTCCCACTAGCACCTCAAGCTAGCGTGTCTACCAATTCCACCACGACCGCGTGGTCCTTAGCGGAACGATTCAAAGATAGTATAAAATTTCGATTTTGGGAACGCTAATAGGAAAATAAATGCGTTTTTTACAGTATGTACAAAAAGACCCGGCTTTCACCGAGTCTTTTTCTGCGGTCGGACAGACTTGAACTGTCATGAGATCGCTCCCACTAGCACCTCAAGCTAGCGTGTCTACCAATTCCACCACGACCGCGTAGTCCTTAGCGGAACGGCAACAAATTTAGTTTAAATGTTTGATCTTGTAAAGGGGGGTGTTCGCATTTTTTTTGCTTTTTATGTGTAGCACATGTGGATGAATGTCATTCCCGCCTCCGAGCGGGCGGACAGCACTTAGAGCTTTGCTCTTTAGTGTACATGGCCACCTTTAGGTGGGAATCTCCTATTCCTACACTTCAGCAACTAATTTGTCAAACACCTGTCCACGGACTTTGTAGTTTTTGAACAAACCGAAACTGGCGCATGCTGGGCTCATGATGACCGTTCCGCCTTCGCCAATGTTCAAACTGTCGGCAAAAGCTTCTTCGAGCGTGGGGAAGATGTTTGCCGGAATGCCCTTGCCGTCGCTGCCTGCGGTTGCGAGTCCAGCCTGCTTCAGGGATTCTAGCATGCGTTCGGCGGTGGCGCCGATAAGCGCAACACGCTTCAAGTTCGGGCGCTGTTCCACAAGAATTTTAGACAATTCCGTGAAGTCGGCGTTCTTTTCGGAGCCGCCGAGAATCAAGGCGAACGGGCGTTTCATGCTTGCGGTTGCTGCAATCGTCGCGTCGGGCCGGGTGGCGTAGCTGTCGTTGTAAAATTCGATGCCGTTCTTTTCGCCCTTGAATTCCATGCGGAAGGGGAGAGTTTCGTAACTCTTGAGCGCTTCGAACGCTTCGGCAACTCCAATGCCGAGAGCTTTGCAGGCGAGCGTTGCTGCCGCCATGTTTTCGAGCTGGTAAATGCCGCGCACTTTGCAGTCGGCGAGGTATAGCGTGTTGCCGCCAATCGTAAGCGTTGCCCCATCAATCACGGCATCGCCGTTGCCAGCGCTAGCGCCGTCGGCCAAACTAATGGCGTACTTTGTCTTAGCCGGACTTTCGGCGGCAATCTTTGCTGTCGGTTCGGCGTCTTTCAGATAAACGCACGTGCCTTCGCGCTTTTGCCAGCGCACAAGGTTGGCCTTTGCATCGCGGTATTCTTCAACGCTCTTGTGCCAGTCCAAATGTTCCGTCGAAACGCGCAAAACAACGCCCACATCTGGCGATACGGACAAAGTCATTAGCTGGAAACTCGAAAGTTCCAAAATGCTAATACGGTCC